>NZ_JBEPEH010000009.1:93704-299584 GCF_040300725.1 Dactylosporangium sp. NPDC000244 | reverse complement strand
GGGAGATAGAGACATGAGCGACGTCGACTACGGGCAGTACGAGACCGGCCAGGAAAGCGCCGAGCTGGACCAGCTGCACCAGGCCGAGGGTTCCGAGGCCGACTACAACAGCCAGTTCGGCGTGTACGAGCAGGACCACTCCGCGGCCGAGTCCACCGACTTCTCGCAGGGCCACCACGTCGAGTACGACGCCCCCGGCGCCGTGCACTACGAGTCGGACGACTACACCAACTACTCCCACGACGCGTCGGTCGACGACCACGTCTTCGCCGCGGAGGGCTCCGAGTCCTCGCACCAGGCCCAGTTCTCCGAGCTCGACATGCTCAAGGAGCGCTTCGCCTCCGGCTTCGCAAGCGGCACCATGTTCAGCGGCACCAACACCGAACTCGAGGCCGCCAACTGAAAAAGCACCGACACCCGAGATGCGGCCCGCCAACCGGCGGGCCGCATCTCGTTCGGCGTCAGGGCGGTCTGTCCGGATTGATCACGCGGGACAACGCGGTGGTGACGGTCGCCGCACAATGTCCTCGTGCAGAGGCCCCTCATCGCCGGACTCCTGGCGGCGGCCGGCGCGGCGACCGCGCTCGTCGGCGTCGCCGCCCCCGCCTCCGCGGTGGCCCCCAGGCCGGTGCTCTACGTCGGCGGGTATGGCACCGGCCTCGCGTCGGTGATCGACCCGGCGACCGGCCGGGACCTCAACCGGATCGGCGACGACAACCCCCAGGGCGTCACCGGGCGGATCGCGTTCGACGCCGGCACGGGCCGGGCCTACGTCGCGACCGGCAACGACCTCAACGTCGTCGACGTCGCCCAGAGCCGGATCATCAAGTCCGTCGGCCTCACCTTCGGCCCGCTGGGCGCGGCGCTCGCCCCGGGCGGCGGTCGCGTCTACACCGCCAACTCCGCCGACAAGACCGTGACGGTCATCGACACCACGAGCTACGCGACGGTCGCGACGATCGTCGTCGGCCGGAATCCGGCGGACATCGCCGTCGCCGCGGACGGCAGGCACGCCTACGCCGTCGCCCAGGAGCTCTACTCCGACCTCGGCACCGTGTCGGTCATCGACACGGCGACGAACACGGTCACGGCGAACATCCGGGTCGGCCGGCAGCCGCGGTCGATCGCCGTCGCACCGGACGGCACGCGCGCCTACGTCGCCAACATGGACGACTCCACCGTGTCGGTGGTCGATCTGGTGGCGAACAGGATCGCCGCGACCGTCGACGTCGGGGCCCAGCCGACGGCCGTGGTGGCCTCGCCGGACTGGGCGCGGATCTACGTCAGCAACTACGCCGGGAACTCGGTGTCGGTCATCGACACGGCGGCGAACGCGATCGTGGAGCGGGTGCCGCTCGGCGGGCACGCCCACGGCGTCACCATCGCGCCGGACGGCCGGAGGGCGTACATCGGCGTCGAGGACGGCACCGGCGGTCTGCTGGTCCCGTTCGACCTGGCCACCAACGCGACCGGGACGCCCCTGCGGATCTCCCGCGTCCCCGGGAGCGTGGTCTTCGTCGACGTCGCCGACCCGGCGGGGCCGTCGGCGGACTTCTCCGTCGAGCCCGTCGCCGGCGACCCGCCCAACACCTTCAGGTTCGACCCGAGCGCCTCCGGGCTGGTCCGGATCGTCTCGTCGGCGCTCGACACCGGTGACGGCTTCACGTACAAGTCGCCGACGCCGAGCTTCTTCACGCACACGTACCGGGCGCCCGGCACCTACACGGCCTCGCTCACCGTCACCGACGCCGAGGGGCGCGCGGCCACCGTGCGCAAGCAGGTGCGAGCGGCCTCGCCGAGCCGGACGTTCTCGCTGCTGGCGCTGAGCAATCTGCGGTACGTCACCGCCGAGGACGCCGGCCGTAAGCCCCTGATCCCGAACCGCACCGCGGCCGGGGCGTGGGAGAAGATCCGGGTGAGCGACCTCGGCGGCGGCGATGTCGCGCTGTTCGCCCCGGTCAACAACCGGTACCTGACCGTCGACCCCGCCACCTCGAAGGTGGTCGCGAGCGCGGAGAACGCGGTCCCGTTCGAGTTCGTCGCCGGCGCCGACGGCGTGTTCAGCCTCCGGTACAAGGCCACCGGCAGGTACGTGAGCACGAACTTCGACCGCGAGCTCACGGCCGACCGCACCGCGATCGGGCCGTGGGAGCGGTTCGCCGGGACGGTCGCCACCGACGTGTCCTGGGGCTCGGTGGTCCGGGGGCTCGTCTGCGCGGAGGACGGCGGCCGCAAGCCGCTGATCGCGAACCGATCGGTGGCCGGCTCGTGGGAGACGTACGACCTCATCGACGCCGGCGACGGGCAGGTCGCGTTCTTCGCCCACGCCGACTACCGCTTCGTCAGCGCCGAGGCGGGCGGCGCGCAGCCGCTGATCGCCAACCGGACCGCCATCGGCGCCTGGGAGAAGTTCAAGATCCTCTTCAACCCGGACGACGGCACGCAGTCGCTGCTCGCGAACGCCAACGGCCGGTTCGTCACCGCGGAGGCGGGCGGCGCGCAGCCGCTGATCGCCAACCGGACCGCGATCGGACCGTGGGAGCGGTTCAAGGGCCTGCCGCAGACCTAGCTCAGGCCAGGTGCGCCGCCGAAGCAGAACCCCATCGCCGCGAGCCGGGCCGCCGGCGCGCGGCGGTGCAGCTCGTCGAGGGCCGAGCGCATGTCCTTGATGAACCGGGCCGGGCCGGCCGCGCTCACCGGGGCGGACGCGCCCGCGCCTGGAGCGGGGGCCGGGTCCGTGCAGGCGGCGAGCATCGAGGCGGCCAGCGCGGCGCCCACACCCATCAGGGAGAGGCGCCGCAGGGCCTCGCGGCGGTTGATGAGGCCGTCGGCGTAGTCGACCACGACCTCGGACGTGAGGTAGGCGTTCACGCCCCTCAACGCTAGTGCTGGGAGGTCCGGTCCGCCGGAGGGAACGGCCATTCCAGCTTGGGCTTGTCCGAATCGCCCTCGGGCTGCTCCGCCTCGGCGGCGGGGACGGCCACCGGCTCGCGCGTGGACGCGGGCCGCGCCGGGGCCTCGGGAGCCCGGGCCGCAGCCGGGGCCGGGGCGGCCGGAGCCGGGCGGCGGCGGACCGAGGCCAGCAGCTCGCGCGGCGTCGGGAGGTAGTTCCACAGCGCGCGGTCGGGGATACGGTCGGCCGGGGCCAGCTTGCCCCACAGGACCGCGACGGCCACGCAGACGGCGAAGGCGAGGACGAACGGCCAGTAGTTCTCGCCCGTGCCCGGACTCGTCTCGACCGCCGGTATGAACCGGGCGATGTCGGGCTGCCGGATCTTGCCGGCCAGCCAGGTGAAGATCGGGTCGTTGCCGTCGCCGCCGCCGGAGGTGAAGCGCCAGAACAGGTTGACGTCACCCGTGAAGGTGATCAGGAAGCCGAACACGCCGGTGGCCAGGGCCAGCGCCAGCGGGAACCAGCTGTGCAGGCGCTGGAGGGTCACCGCCACGTAGAACGCGAGGATCGGCACGAGCACGACCGGCAGGCGCCCGGGCGGCGTGAACCCGGCCCACCAGGTGCGGAAGGTGGAGATGGCGAGCATGTACGGCAGGATCACCGCGAGCAGCATCCAGTGCGCCTGCATCCGGCTGTTGCGCCGGCCCACCAGGAACATGCCCGGCACCGCGAGCGCGAGCACAGGGAAATGACTGATCAGGCCGTACTGCCGATCGAACAGAAGCCCCGCGAGCCCCCGCTGCGGCGGGATCTGCAACACCCCGTCGCCGAGCGCCGAGTTGCCGGGGGCCGGGTTCAGCGACTGGTAGTGGGTGTAGTTGAAGATCTCGAGCGCGAGCAGCAGCACGAGCATCGGCACCGCGGCCGGGATGTAGGCGGTCAGCGCCCGCACGCCCTTCGCGCCGCCCCGGTCGACCCGCAGGAGCAGCAGCACCCCGAGGATCACGGTGAACAGCGTGAACCGGCCGTGCACCCAGGGCATCCAGCCCAGCCCCGCGGAGGCCAGCGCGACCTGCCACTTCGCCGGGCGGGCGGCCACCAGCACGCGCACGGCGTAGGCGACGAACAGCGCGCCGAACGGGTCGATGAAGAGCATGGACGCGTACATGTAGATCGGCGTCGCGACCACGAAGATCCCGGTGACGATCGTCGCGTAGGAGCGGGCGATGCCCATCTCGCGCATGATCCGGAACATGACCCCGACGGTGAGCACGCTGGCCAGCACGACGACGGCCTGGGCCCCGATGCGCCCCCAGATCATGAACGGGATCGTCCACAGGATCGGTCCGCCGAAGTTGTGCAGCGGCACCATGACGCCGTCGGCGTTCGGGTACACGTGGGCCTGGATGTCCTCGGGGTAGAAGACCCGAAAGTCACCGTTGGCGTAGGCCTGCGTGAGGTCGAACGTGTGATATTTGCCCAGCGCGATGCTCTCGATGAGGTAGTGCGGCTCGTCGCCGAGCGGCGGCATGCCGAGGCGCATCTTGGCGGCGATCGCGTAGAGCACCGCCGCGAGTGCCATCAGCGCCCAGATCACCTGCCGGTCGCTGAACCGAATCGTGACCTCGGGCTCCGGATCCGTCTGGATCGACCGGTTCGCCACTAGTTACCTCCGAGCCATGGGACGCGCGACGGCGAACGTAGCACGTCCCCTCACCCGGGGGAGTCCCCCGAAGCGCGAAAACGACTCGGCCTCACATTCCAGGCGGCCGACCCCACCCGCGCGCGGCTGGGCCTGGGCGACAATGCGGCCGTGGATGATGTGGTGGCAATCGAGGTGCGCCTCGCCGACGGGGGTCTCGCTACTTCCTGACCTGGGGTCGATGTTCTCGCTCGGGGGCGATCTCATCAGCGCCCGGCTCGGTGCCAGCCTGCGCGAGGCGGCCGAGTCACCCGACGCCCCGTACCTCTACGAGTGTTTTCTGAGCTTCTGTCGGAAGTCGGTCCCTGGCGCGGACGGCTACGAGTCCTGGCGCGCCGGCGAACAGATCTCCTACTGCGGTCGCCGCAGCGGCTCCTAGATGCCCGACACGAGTGAGGTGAGGCTGAGGTGTCGCGTTCCGCGAAGAGGTTCTACACGGTCGCCTGGTCGGCGCAGGACACGACCGGTGGGCCGCTTGACGAGGTCTTCCGTGCCCTGCGGGAGGAGCTTCCTGACCTGACCATCGAGCGGGTCCGGCGGACGCACCCGGGCGACGACGACAACGTCTGGTGGCTCACGCTCGCGGAAGCCGATTCGGATGTGCAGATCGATTCCGCCGAGGGCGGTGAGCCGCCGTTCGTCCTGGAGTCGGACACCGATCCGGCGCGTCGCGTGGCCACCGTGGCCATGGCAGTGACCACGCTGAGCGGGAAACGACTCAGGGCTGGCTCCCTGTTTCCAGGAAACCAGCCCTGAGCTGGAACTTCACGAAGTCGGGGTAGCCGGATTTGAACCGACGGCCTCTTCGTCCCGAATTAAGCCGATACGCGATCTTGAGCTGAGCCGTTTCGTGTTTCTGCAGCTCAGGACGTTGGTGAGTGTCGGTCTACGTAGGGCCGCAAGTGGCGTCTTCGCAAGATCTTCTCCCAAATTCTCCCAAGCGGGTGGCCGCTGCTCGTCGCTGGCGGCCACCCGTGGGAGGCTGTTTGCAGGAGGTGAGTCGCCTGTGAGCGTGGACGTGCTGGAGCACCTCGGGCCGTGGAGTGAAGAGGAGTACTTCGCGCTCGGGGAGACTCCGAACCGGGTCGAGCTGATCGATGGGAGCCTGCTGGTGAGTCCGGCGCCGGGGGTTCGGCACCAGATCCTGTCCCGCCGCATCGCGAACGCTCTCGATGCGGGTGCGTCGTCGGCCGGCATGCTGGTCCTCGAGGCGGTCAACGTCCGCCTACGCACCGGCCGGATCGTCATCCCGGATCTCGTGGTCTCGGACGTCGAGGACGGGTCCACGGTTGAGTCGGTTGACGTCGCCCTGGTCGGCGAGATCGTGTCGCCGAGCAACGCGGGGATGGATCGGCTGGTGAAGATGCAGCTGTACGCGGCCGCGCGGATCGACTGGTACTTGCTGATCGAGCCCGAAGCGCCGTCCTCGGTGACGCTGCGCTTGCTGCGCCTGGAGGGCGAGCACTACGTCGAGCTCGCGGTAGCCGGCGCGGGGGAGACCCTGACATCGGATGTCCCGTTCGCGATCCACCTCGACGCTGATGCGCTGGCTGCCCGCCGCTCCTCCTGATCGACCCCTTCAGCCCCTCCGTATACCCGTCGTCCACCCTCCGGGGAACAGGCCGGCGGTGGGGGCTGCCCTCGTGAGTACGGACCGCGACGGCCACGACCACGCTTGGCGGCCCCCACCGTCGGCCTGTTGGCGTTGCCTGGACGACGGGGCTGCGGAGGGGCGCCCACCGGAACCCTGAGGCCCCCGGCTGGAGGCCCCGCCGGAGGCAAAGAGCGCGAGTACGGATCGGCTGGCAGGGAGCGCAGCGACCGGTGTCCGCGGGAGCGACGGCATGTAGCGCGGCGAGCCGGGGCCATGGCCTGCAGGACCATCGATGTGCCGGTACCTGGCTGGCCTTATATCTAGTGCTGCTGCTGTCGGCCCGCGCGTGGGCCACCGGCCGGTGGGCTCCCGGCGCCGCGCGAAGCGCGGGCGCCGCTTGCACGCCGAGCCGGCTGACCGCGTGCGGGCTGCGCCGGAGGCGCCTTGATCTAGTACAGCCAAATTCGGCAACGCTGAGGCACGTTCTATGCGACGGAGCCTACCTAAAAGCGGCCTTCAGAGCCTCGGATTGTCTCGCTATCATGTTCAGGCGTGGATACCGTTGAATCGTCTGAGGCGACATACCGCCCCCGCTCGGCTAGTACGATTTCAGGCAGGAAAGGACTTCAGGTCCATGGGACTTGTCCCGGAGTCACCAGAGCAGAACTCTGTCGCCCAGGTCGACAGCCCCACAGCGGAATCGCTCCTTAGGGCTGCCGAGAAGTCCGTACCAGCCCTGAAGCTAGCGGAAATTCGTATCTCGATCACTCTGGCAATCGTTTCGGCCATTCTAAGTGTGGGTCTACTCTTACTTGTCGCCCTTTGGTTCGCCGACTTTCCGGCCATCGAAAACGACGGCCAGGTAAGCGCTCGCAGTCTCTTTGAACTCGTGAAGCTTGTTTTTGCCGTCGTCGCCGGAATCGGTGGCGTCGCGGCCCTCGTGGTGGCATATCGAAGGCAGCGAGTGGCTGAACACGGAAGTAAAATAGCAGAGTTTGCCCACCGCCTGGCGCAGGCTGCCGATGAACGAGCAGAGATATCCAAACTTCTCGCACAGGCCGCAGATGAGCGCGCGAAACTCGAGAGTGACCGCAACGGTGTGCGCTTGTTCCATGAGAGATTTGCGAAGGCCTCTGAACAGCTCGGAGCAAGTGAAGCCGCTATCAGACTGGCTGGCGTATACGCAATGGCGGGTCTCGCTGATGATTGGGAAGACGGTCGGCAAACGTGCGTCGACGTCTTGTGCGCCTATATTCGCATGCCCTACTCGCCAGCGAACGAGACTGATGACCAACCGATCCGTTTCGCCTCCCGTCAGGAGCGCGAGGTTCGGAACACGGTGCTCCGACTGGCGGCTTCTCACCTCAGGGGGGATGCATCACCCGTACATAGTTGGCAAGGATTGCGACTAGACTTTACTGGCGCTACATTCGACGGCGCCGACTTCTCTTACGTGCGAATTCTTGAACCCACGAAGATCATATTTGACTACGCAATGTTTGTGGCCGGTCGCACAACTTTTACGGGTGCTCAATTCTTGGCGAGTGTGTCATTTAGAAGCATTCGCCTCGTCGGTGGCACCATCGATTTTAGCGGGGCAAGATTCTTAGATGGCGGCCTTAGTTTTCGCTACTCCGTATTTACGAAGGGTTCGATCGAATTTGCCGACGGAGGAAGTCCGTCACTTGTTGGTGGATTTCTCGATTTCAGTTCGACTAAATTTCACGGAGCTGGTATGAGCTTCGGATACCCATGGGAGCCATTCTTCACAATGGAGTCAGGGCGCATTAAGTTCGATCACACGGAATTCAACACCGGATCGCAGTGGTGGGCGGGCAAACTAAATGGCGGTCGCCTTTCATACGAGTGGGCAACATTCAAAGGAACCCGTATTGACTTTACGGAGGCAGAGTTCAACGGCACATCGGTTGAGTTTCATCCTTTGTCAAGCAAAGAGCCCGGAGTGCCACCGAAGTTTGGAGATGCGCCGCTACGGGGTGTCAAGATGCCAGATGCGTGGCGTATGAAGCCCCGTAAAGATGGCGACTAACTCCGGCCATCCGCAAAACGCGGCTTCGGGGGGCGGCCAGGTCGGAAATCCGTGCCCCGTTTGACTGCTTGCCTTGCGTAGTCAGTCCTTTGCCTCCGCTTACTTCGGTGTCCTCTTCTGTGTGTGCCACCGTTCACCCAGCAGCCGGAGATCGTGTGAGCAGCGCGGTAGGCAGCATCACGCTCCGTGATGATCCTTAATGCCACCGACGTGTCACTAGGTGTAAACCCCGCCGTGTCACGTGGCGCGTGCGCCCCGTGTCGGTGGCGAGTGTATGGCGCGTTTCGCCTTGACCTCTCACACGAGGTTGTCCCACGCTATGCGCGTGTCGCTTCGACGGATAACGCCAGCTGTACGGCTGGCTGGTTGATCATGGTACATACTGTAAGCTCACAACATGTTGCGCAGCGTAGAGAGGGCGGCTGCCACCATGGCTGATGGCGCGTTGTCGTATGTGCGCTCACCGGACCTCCCCTACTTCGAGGAACCCCCGGTCCGCGAGGTGTCCGTCGTGATCCAGTTCCAGGCCTTGCCTCTCCGTGCCGTGGATCTCGGCGACTTGCGAGACCGTCTCCGTGGTCGCTACCCAACGGTTCACGAGCGACCCCCAGCTCCGTCGCAAGTTGAAAATTTCAGGAGCTCACTGAATTCACAACTGAGGGTTCAATTCACGCTCGCCGATCGCGTCCCAATTCCGATGCTTATCTTTGTATCGGAGGACGAATCTAGCATTATCCAGGTGCAGAGCGATCGGTTCGCGTGCGCTTGGAGACGCACCGAAACCGTCAAATACCCCAGATATGAGCGTATTCGAGAAGAGACCGTTCGCCTGTTGGAACTTTTCTCGGAGTTCGTTGAGGCTGCGTGTGACGGGGAAGACATCAAGGTAACTCAGGCAGAGGTCGCCTACGTAAATACAATCCCCGTGGGTGATCAGGGACGGCCCGATGTGCTCGCGAACGCTGTTCCCGATCACGCAAGAGACACCACGCTTCCTGTTATTTCGTCCACGATCGCTTCGTATAGCCTTACGTTCCAGAACGCCAATAAAGTCGAATACGCGCGGCTGCATATGAAGGGCGAACCGGATCTTGAGGCTAGCGAGCCGACAGTTCTGTTGACCCTGCTTTACCGAGGCGAGCCATACGAACGGAGCAGCGAACCGCCGGGGCTCGACACGCTCCTAGCGTTCGTCGATGAAGGCCACGAACAAATCGTTCGCGCGTTCGCGCAGAACACAACACCCGATGCCCAACGACTGTGGAGGCGAATCGTATGACGCTTACAGCCGTATGGCCAACCGGTGGAGGCTTAGCCAGGCTCCCTCGGCGGCAACCGCGCGGGCGTGCGGTACAAGTAGCCCCTGCGCCACCGAAAGATGTTTTCACTGAGCCAGCTGTGCCGGCATGGATGGAGTCCGTCATCGAAGCGATGACAGACATTACGATGCTTGAATACGGTTGGGACGGTGAGCAGGCTCAACCGTTGTCGGACCGCGCCTTCGAGATGGCCATTACGATCCTCGTCGACACAATGTCTATCGACACCGTGCCACCACAGATAGTTCCGACGTACGACGGCGGCTTGCAACTTGAGTGGCACTGCGCTGGCGTCGACTTGGAGGTCGCCGTGGAGTCGAACGGCCAAGTGTCGGTCTGGTTCCGTGAATCCGGTCGCGAATGGGAAGAAGAGCGGTATCCGAGGGCTCGCCTCAGTAAGGAGCTGAGTTTGCTCACTCGGGCGTATGTGGACTGATGGTCGCACACGACGACGCGTCAATCAGTGGCGATGACGCGTGCTACCGGCGAGTGCCTCCGTCGCAAGTCACTAGAGACGAAAATCATGATCGGCTCCGGCCGTCTTCCGCCTCTTTGGTACCCTCGAACGGCGACTCGGAGGTGTCCGTCTATCTTGGATCACTGATGGCGGAGCATGGACTGAAGCCGGAAGACCTTCTGGAGGGACATGAGCAGCACGGGCTCATGAGCTTTCCGGTGCAGGCGGCACGCGATGCCGGCTTCGGTGTCAAACGCGATCCGGTTGTAGATGCCGACCGGCCGTTGAAAGGCGACCCGGCGCACGCAGTTTTGACTGGCGACCCAATCGGAAACAAGCCGTGCATCAAGCGAGCCCGCAAGCTGGTGTATGACCCACGGCTTACCGTGGTTCGTGATCCCGGGCAGCCTGGCACGTATTAGAGCCGCCGCATTGCTTTTAGACTGGCACCCCGTCAGGCCGGCGAGCCCCCACGATGGGAGCCGGCTGGTGTAACCAGCGTCCACCAGCCGGTCATACGCCGACTGGACGCTGGAAGGAACTTCCTGCGGAATGGCGAACCCCCGCTCGGCGTACACGCGGATACGCTGGGTGTCGCCGACGAGCATGTTGACGACTTTTGTTGATGTCGCCGATGCTGCGCATGTAGTCGTCGAGGTGGAGTGGGTTTGACGCGCAGATGACGTCGACTTCGGGCCAGAGCTTCTTGGCCGTCGCGTAAGCGCGGCGTTGCTGGTACGGGCGCGACATCACGACCACAGAGCGCACAGCGATTCCGCGACCGTCGAGCAGTTTGCGGGTCAGCTCGGAGTTTTGGTGTGTGTTCGTCGCCCCAGGCTCGATCAGGACGGCGTCGGCCGGCACGCCGTGCTTGTGGCGTATTCGGCGTAGTGGACGGCCTCGCCGCGTGGGAAGCGCTCGACCGTCGTCGGGGCGTTCGCGCCGGTGAAGATGAGTAGCGGGTACAGGCCGCGGTGGTACAGGTCGGTGGCGATGATGGCCACACCCAGGTCGTGGCTGCCAAGGCCGATGCCGACGTCGCACGGGCGGAGTCAGTGGTGCATGTTATGGCACTCCCACAACGTCTCGACATCCGCACGGTGCTTTTCCGGGATCATGGTCGCTGCGGCGATCTCGTCGGCATCCGTCACGGCTGCACCTGTACCTCGTCGGCGAGTAGTCCGAAGAGCAGGGAGTCGCGCCAGGCGCCCGAGGTGTAGACGTGGTGGCGTACGCGGCCCTCGTACTGCATTCCAAGGTTCTTCACGACTGCGACCGAGGACTGGTTGTCTGGGCCGATGGCGGCCGAGATGCGATGCAGTCCCAGCGTCTCGAACCCGAAGCGGATGAGCGTCCGCGCGGCGTCGGTGGCGTAGCCGTGTCCCCACTGGTCGGCGCGGATGGCGTAGCCGAGCTTCGCGGCCTGGACGCCATTGAAGCCAAGTCGGGCGAACCCGATCAACTCGTCGGCTTCCGGCAGCGTGACGGCGAGGTAGTACTCCGTCCGCGGTTCCTGCTTTGCGCGCTCGATGGCGGCGTTGATCAGTGCGGTGACCTCGTCGCGGCTGCGGCTGTCGAAGGAGAGCCAGGCGGTCACGGTGTCGTCGCCGAAGATCTGGAACGCGCCGGCCGCATCGTCGGGGCGGAACTCGCGCAGGACGACGGTGCGGCCGGTAAGGGTCACGGGGTACATGCCCCGATCATCGCTCAGCGCGTGATCGCCTTCAGCGGGGTCCGGGTGAAGTCCTCGATGGCTTCGATGAGCTCGGCCGCGTCCTGGGCCAGGCCGGCGCGGACGATCGCGGCCTGAACCCGCTGGGCCGACTGCACCACGCCGTTGATGCGCTGCTCGGGCGGGAGGTCGAGCACCGGAGCGAGCGCCTCTTCGGCGCCCTCGATGTCGCGGTCGGCAAGGCGCGCGATGGCGAGGTTGGTGTGCGCGCCGGCCTGGTCGCCGAAGGCCCATGCCGGGTCGTTGCGGTTGCTGAAGGCGTCCACGGCGCGGGTGGAGTAGCTGATGGCGTCCGTCGCCTGGGCGGGCAGCCACGCGAGGGCGTCGGCTGCGTAGTAGAGCGTCCGCGGGCGGTTGAAGACGCAGATGCCGCCCAGCTCGTCAACCTCGTCGGTCGTCACGCGGTCCCATGCGTCCTCCGCGGCATGGATCGCCTGCATCGCCTGCTCGGCGTTGCCCAAAGCGGCGTGCGCACGGGCGGCGTTGAGCGGAAGCCAGACCGCGGTGGTGCCACCGGCGTTCGTGACGTACGTCGAGCCCTGCTCGGCGTAGCGGAGGGCCTCGGTGTAGCGGCCTGCCCAGTAGGCGACCAGGGATTGGAGGCCGCGAAGCCAGGCCCGAAGACCGGGGTGGTCGGCCTGGTCGGCGCAGAGGACCGCCGTCCGCGCCTGGATCATCGCGGCGTGGGGCTCGGCGAGGTCGTGGGATGCCTTGGCGAGTAGGCCACTGGTGACGGCGGCGAGGAAGTGCAGCTGCCGGGCCTGCGTGAGCGGCTGCTGGCGCTCGATCAGGTTGAACAGAGTCTCCTGCGTCTCGACCAGATCGCCGAGTAGCTCCGTGATCGGCCGCTGCGGGTAGGCGAGGGCGAGCCTGGCGACGTCGGCGTGCAGCTGATCGACGAACTCCGGGTTGGTCGCCTGCGCGGCGTTGAGGGTGAAGCGGCGTGCCCGTTCAGCGGCCATGGTGAGAACGCTCCTGTCGACATCGGTCACGATCAGCCCGGTCTGGCTGCCATCGTGGGATCGGACTGCGGGAAGGTCAGCCGGCGACCAAGGACGCAAAAGTTCTTCGACAGAAAGCGAAAACATGGCCTGGAGCGCACGCCGGGTCGCTGGGTTGGTGCCGGCCATCCCGCGCTCGCCGCGGGCAAGTCGGCCCAAGTGCCGGGCGCTGATCGTGACGCGCTCGCCCAAGCGGCCGAACTCTTCAGCCAGTTCCTCGTAGGTACGGTCGCGTTGCTGGATCAGATGCTCCAGCACCGTGCGCGGCTCGCGTCGAGTGTTCGCCACGAGGGTGCCTCGCCTCCTGTGTCATGGGCTGACCTGTTCACCGTCGCTTACCACGTCGCTGCAGTTCAATTGATGTCCACCAGGTGTCCCCGGCTGGTCCGTGAGAGGTCCTTCGGCGGACCTCGATCGGTCCATTGGCGTTACTCCATGCTTCTAGTGTGTCTCAGAGGGGTGACTTCGCGGCAGAGCCCGCTAGCCGGTCCTGCACCGGATGCGGTGGACGTGGCTGGAAAGTGGTCAGCCAGCTAAGGCGTATGCGCGACGACGGGCCGAGCGCCTCCTTCGCAACCCGGCCCTGCGTGGACTGCAACAACGCACCGATGACCGGACACCTGACTCATTGAGGAGAGGTTCATGCATGTCCTGCTAGCCCCGCAAGGTGATCTCGATCTGGACGCGGGCGCAATGCGCGTATGGGAGGCGGCCGACGACAATGGTGACCCGGCCTTGGTGCTCAAAGACGCGGAATCAACGGTGATCATCGAATTCGGCAGCGATGGCGCCTGGGACTCGGCGATCCGGTCCGCGGAACGGCTCAGCGACGCGGCACTCATGTACGCCTCGACTCTGCGAGCGGCGATGGCCAAGGCCAAGCAGAAGGACGAGAGCAACACCTGACAGGCGGCCCCTTGATGTCGGTAGCACCAAGGGACCGCGACTCATCTTCCCACTCCGTGCCGGCTGGGTGCGGAGTCAGTACGTGAGGGGTCGCGTGGCGATGGATGTGCAGGAACAACTTGAGGATGTGGAGCTTCAACTTGAGGTGGCGCTGGCGCTACTGCCGCTGATCGGTCGCTGCGTGCGGGTCGACGGCGACCGCGAGGTACACCAGCGGGGCAATCGGCTCGATGACGCCGAGGACCGGCGGGCGCTCGTGCACGAGGTTGCGCGCCGCTGGAGTGGTCTCCTTCCTGGTCAGCGGCGGCGTTACCCCCGAGAGCGCGCAGCGGCAATTGCGAAGTTCGCGGCGGACTACGTCGACGTGATTGAGCTGTCGGAGCTGGATGAGGCGGACTATCGAGCGCACGGCTTCGACGCGTCGATGGAGACGGTGTGGCGTAAGCATGTCGAGGGGATCCGCAGGCGTGATGAAGCCGCGTAGCGCTCAGCCTGGGTCGGCCAGATGGCCGAATCGACAGGCCGGACTCACGCAGATAAGCTCTTGACAAGCTATGTTGTCGTCTTCGTGAACGGTGGACGCGATGCCGATCGAGTTCGTGCCACCCAAGTACATAGTGATCGTCAACGCGCTGCAGGCGCGTATCGAGGATGGGACGTACCCGTCCGGCTCGATGCTGCCCAGCGAGACCGCACTGATGACCGAGTTCAAGACCTCGCGCCCAACGGTGGTCCGGTCTCTGGAGATCCTGCGGCAGGACGGGTGGATTGACACGCAGCAGGGCAAGGGCCGGTTCGTCCGGTCGAAGCCGGCGGATTCGCGCGGGATGCCTGCCCGGGCCGCGTCGCTGCTGACCACGGAGGCGGCGGGCCGCGTGCGAATTGTCGACGTTGCTGAGGTTCCGGCCCCGCCGCGTGCCGCTTCCGCGCTGGACATCCGCGAGGGTGCGCCGGTCGTGGTGCGGCGTCGGCTGGTGAGCGTTGACGGGCTGGGGCCGGTTGAGCTGGGTTCTGTGTACGTGCCGGTCGACCTCGCCGAGGGAACGTTGGTGCGCTCGTCGGCGCCATTACAGGAGGGCCTGCTCCAGCACCTGGCGACGAGGAAGGCCCTGCGGTTCGGGCATGCCACGGAGCGGATCTCGGCCCGGCCGGCGACCGATGAAGAGCGGGAGCTGCTCGACGTCGATCCGGGCGAATGGGTGCTGACCATATTGTTCTCGGTCCACACGAACGAGGGCCTGCCGGCGTTCGTGCTCGACGTGGCGGTACCGCCGGATCGGCACGAGTTCGAGGACTCCTTTCCGGTTACTTAGCCGTTGCATTGGCCTTGCTCAATCTCAGATTGAGGCGGCTCAACCACTTAACAAGTCAAGATGCCGCTCTACAATGGAGCTACTTAACAAGTCAACTGGTCGCCCGGTTGGGTGATCGAGGCCAAGGAGACACGGTGGCACTGAAGGGCGGAACCCGGTTCGCGGTCAGGTTCGAAGACGTTTTCCCGGCTGGCTGTGTGCTGGTGCCGGACTCGATCACGGAGGCGCAGGACTACAACGAGGTCACGCGGGCTCGTACGCCTGCGGTCGACAAGCTCACCGGGCAGCGGGTGTGGACGGTCCGCGTCATGGACATGGACCCGGATCTCGCGGGCCGGGCGCGAGAGGTGGCCGTGAAGGTCTCGGCGCCGGTGCAGCCGGTTCCCGAGTCGTCGGTGCCGTTCGCGCCGGTGGAGTTCGAGGGCATGACGGTGACCCCGTACGTCGGGCAGACCGGTCGGCTCACGTACTCGCTGCGGGCGACCGGGTTCCGTGCGTCGGTCCCGGCGGGCCGCGGGGCGAAGTAGCGCAACAGGTACGGGGCGGTCCGGCTTCCTACGGCATACAGACCGCCCCGTTCCTTCCCGAAACCCCTGTGAGGCAAGGAAGGCGGGCTTCATCATGCCCAATTCCGGGCCTTCGATCCAGCGTGGCCGGCGGCGTATGTGCGCCGGTCAGCTGCTCCTGCTGATGCCTGTGGCGCGGGATGCGTCCGGGCGGTTCACCCGCTGGTTCACCGGCATGCCGTTGCAGTTGCTCGCGTTCCGCCGCGATGTCCGCGGTCGGTTCGCGTCGCTCACGGCTGGCCGGTGAACCCGGGCTATCCCTGGGGAGGGTCGAAGTGAAGAGCAACGCTCCGCTGGTCAATTTCCGGCGGTTGCAGGTGCCCACACCGTGGTGGGTCGTCCTGCTCGTGGTCATTCCCTACCTGGCCTGGCAGGTTGCCCGCGCGCTGGTGCGGCTGGTGCCGGTCGTGCGCCGCAACCTCGGCTCGCTCGGACTCGTCTGCGGTGCTGGGTGGCTGTGGTGGCGGTACGGCTGGGGCGCCTTGGTCCTGGTCCTGTTGCTCGTCGCGGTGCTGCTGGCCGTGTGGTGGTGGCGGTGGCGGGCCTCATGGGTGCGGTTCGTGCTGCTGCCGGCCACGGCGTGGTGGCGGCGGGTGTCGCTCTATCGGCTGCACTGGCGTGAGGCGATGACGCTGTGCGGCCTGAGTGAGCGGTTCGACGACACGCGGGTCATGCCGAAGCTGCTGAGGGTCCGGTGTACAGCGGCGGCGGATGAGTTGCTGGTCCGGATGCCGCGTGGGCAGAACCCGGACCTGTACCACAAGGCGTCGGCGAACCTGGCGTACTCGTTCAACGCCCGCGACTGCCGCGTCTACACCGGCCGCCGGACCGCGCCACCGAACCGTCGAGGTCGGTTCGCGGTAGTGCTTCGGTTGGTGGACCGGGTGCGGTTCCGGGATCGGCCGCGCCTGGTCTGGCTGGTCTTCCCGCGCCGGGACCCGTTGCGGCAGATCGTGCCTGCGTTTCCGGTCGCCGAGGAGCCGGACTTCGACCGGCTGCCGCTGGGGCTCGGTGAGGATCTGCGGACGTTCGCGCTGCGGCTCCTGGCGACGCACGTCCTGATCGTCGGCGCCACTCGGTCGGGCAAGGGATCGGTGCAGTGGTCGCTGATTCGCTCCCTCGCGAGTGCGATCCGGGTCGGGTTGGTGCGGATGTGGGCCATCGACCCGAAAGGTGGGGTGGAGCTGTCGATCGGGCGGGAGCTGTTCGCCCGGTACGAGTACGCCGATCCGGAACCGATGGTCGCCATGCTCGAAGACCTCGTGACGCTGATGCGTGGCCGGCAGGCCCGGATGCAGGGCGCCGTCCGGTTCCACACCCCGACCGTTGGTGAGCCGCTGTACGTGCTCATGGTGGACGAGCTCCTCGCGCTCGTTGCGCTGTTGCAGGACACCGACCTGCGCAATCGCGCCCGCTCGGCCCTGGCGCTGCTGCTGACTCAGGGTGCCGGTCTGGGTTTCCTGGTGATCGGCGCGACGCAGGACCCGCGCAAGGAAGTGGTCGAGCTGCGGGACTTCTTCCCGACCCGGATCGCGTTGCGGCTCAACGAACGCAACCACGTCGACCTGGTACTCGGCGACGGTGCCCGGGCACGCGGCGCGCTCGCGGACCAGCTCTCGGCCGAGCCGGCCATGCGCGGCATCGGGTACGTGGTCCTCGATGACCGGCCGGAGCCGCTGCGGGTGCGGTTCGGCTACGTCACCGATGACGACATCCGGGTCATGGCGGCCCAGTACGCCGCCCCGCCCGAACCGGCGCCACAGCCCGCGCCACGGCAGCGGACCAAGCCCGCGGGGCATGTCAACCACCGCTCCCGCCCGGCGGCCGGGCCGCTGCTGCCGGACAGCCTCGCCGGGCTCCTGGACGGCGGTGAACCCGCGTGACCGTCACCGAAGCGACCCGCCGGTTCTACCGGCTCCGGGCGCCGCATCCCACGGCGGGCTCCTCCGCGGTCACCGTGCGGGTCACCGACGGTGAAGACCTCTACGTCGCGGTCGGTGCGGGCTGCCGGCGGATGTACCTGACCCCGGCCGAGGCATGGGCGCTGTGGCGGTGCCTGTCCGAAGCGGTCGCGTCCACCGGTGCGCCGCCGGACTGGATTCGTGTCCCGATCACCCCGAAGACCCGATGAGGAGGCCCGCTGTGCGTTCCCACCGCCGTCCCTGCCTGGACCTTGCGCACCGGTTCCGGGACATGACCTGCCCCCGCTGCTGTCCCGGCCGCCTCGACTCCGACGACATCGTCACCACCGCGCGGCGTCGGCACGCCCGCACGGTCGCCGAGGACCGTGACGGGTTCGGGTGGTCGGCATGACCGGTCGCCGCTGGGCCTACCTCGGTACTGCCCTCGGCGGGTTCGGGTCGCTCGCCGCGAACGTTGCCCACTGCTACATCCCACCTGCTGACGCTCCGGCGTCGTGGCGGCCGGAGGTCGGGGCGGTGCTCTCGGCGATGTTCTGGCCCATTGCAGTGTTCATCGCCGTCGAGATCCTCGTCCGTACGGTGTGGCCGGCGGGCTGGTGGTGGCGCCTGGCCCGGTTCGCCGGGCTGCTCCCCGTCGCGCTCGTCGCCGCGGTGGTGTCCTATCGCCACCTGTCCGGGCTGTTCCGCCACTACGGCGAAGACGTCCTGACCGCGACCCTCGGCCCGCTCGCGGTCGACGGACTCATGGTCATGGCCGCCGCCGCACTCCTGGCCGCCCAACCACGCACACCCGACATCCCCGCCACCGAAGAACCGATCCCTGAGCCGCTGCCCGAACCGCGCCCCGCCCTGCATGTCGTGGGCGCGATCCCGTCAGGAGTCGTGCGATGACCAACCACGACCTTCAGCCCGTAGAACACTTCCTCACCGGCCCGGCCGAGCAGCTCGCGAACGTTCTGCGCGCTGCCGATGCCCGGGGGCACCTCGTGCGGTATGGACGTCCGCAGTCGCTCGGCGGCGGCCGGTACGCCATCGGTGTGACGCTTCTCGAGCCCGTCCCTCGGCCGCGGTGGTACCGGCGCATCCGCTGGCGGCTCATCGGCCAGGTCGCCGCCGCCGTCGCCGGTTTCGCCGCGCTGGGCGGCCTCGGCTGGGGCGTCTGGCTGCTCATCGCGTGGGTCACCGCACACCTCACCGCCGTGATCGTGACCAGTGTCCTGGTGCTCGTCATTGCCGGGGGCATCGCGGCCCAAGAGGAGACGCGCGGCCGGGGGCGCCGGTGACCGTCACAACGCTTCCCGGACTCGAACAACAGGAGCAACAGCCCCGGCCCGGCTCGCGCGCCGCCCGGCGACTCATTCCCTTGGCCGCGGACGTGGTCAAGGACATGGCGGCCGAGTACGGGGTGTGTCTGCGCCCGGTCGGCCTGCGCCGGACCGATCTGGCGACCGGGAAGACGGAGATCGTCGACGTGCCGTGCGGGGCGACCCGGGACGACAAGTGTCCCCCGTGTGCGAAGCGGGCTCGTCGGCTGCGGAAGGTCCAGATCCGGGAGGGCTGGCACCGTGCCGACGAGCCCGCGCCCGGCCCGGAACCGGCCACCGAGGGCCAGCGGGCGCTGATCAGTCTCCGGGCGCACCTCGAACACGGCCGGGATCAAGCGGTCCGGGAATCGCTGTGGGAGCAGGTCGCAGAGGTCGACGAAGCGATCCGGGAGGTGGAAGCGGCGATCGCGGTCGAGGGGCTGCGGGGCAGTGTGGCGCCGCCGCACGACAAGCCGGCGGAACCGAAGCGGCAGCGGTCGACCAAGCGCCGTCAGGACGCTCCGGCGCTGCCACGACAGAAGGTCGACCCGCGCACGATCGGCCGGACCTACACCGCCCCGAACGGCGCCGAATACCGGCCCTCGATGTGGTTGACGGTCACGCTCGACTCGTACGGCCCCGTACGGTCGGACGGCTCTCCGGTCGATCCGACCACGTACGACTATCGGCGGGCAGCCTGGGACGCGATCGCCTTCCCGCGGCTGCTGGACCGGTTCTGGCAAAACCTGCGCCGCTGTGTCGGCTGGAACGTGCAGTACGCCGGATGTGTTGAGCCGCAACGTCGTTTGGCTCCGCACGCGCACTTCGCGATCCGGGGCACCATCCCGCGCGCCGTCCTCAAGGAAGTCGCGGCGGCGACCTACCACCAGGTCTGGTGGCCGAAAGTCGACGAACCGAACTGCCGTCCACAGTGGAACGCCGACGCTGAGATGTGGTGCGACGAAACGGGTCGGCCGCTCGTCACCTGGGATGAGGCCCTGGACGCGATCGAGGATGAGCCGGCGCACGTGATCCGGTTCGGTGCTCAGCTGCGGGCCGAGGGCGTCAACGCCAACGACAGCAACGCCGAGCGGGCCATCGGCTACATCACGAAGTACATCACCAAGTCCGCGGCCGACTGCCACGCCGTCACCACCGATCGGCAGCGGGATCACCTGGAGCGGTTCTGGCGGGAACTCCGCGTCACGCCGTGCTCGGATCGGTGCGCGAACTGGCTGCTCTACGGCATCCAGCCGAAGAACGCGCACGCCCGGCTGCGGCCCGGCAACTGCAAGGGGCGGGTGCATCAGCGCTCGACGCTCGGCATCGGCGGCCGGCGCATCCTCGTCTCGCGGGACTGGTCCGGGAAGACCCTCGCTGACCACCGGTACGACGCCAAAGCGTGGGTCCGGGCGCTACTCGGTGTCGAGGCTCCCGAACCCGAAACGTCGACCGCGCCGGTCGCGTGGGAGCTGGCGCGGCCGAACGATCCGGACCTTCCCCCGATGCGACATCGGCTGCTTCGCGCGCTCGCCCAACGCATCCAGTGGCGCAACGCGCTCAACGCGGCCAAGGACCGAGCGGCCCAACCGGCCGGGACGGGAGGGAGTGGACCGGGTGCTGCACCGGCCGGCTGAGGTCGCCAAGATCCTCGACTGCTCTGAGTGGTGGGTGAAGGAACAGGCCCGCAAGCGCCGTATCCCGTTCGCGTGGATCGGCGGCAGCTATCGGTTCACCGATGAACACCTGGCCGAGATCATCCGGATCTTCGAGGTCCGGCCTCAGGAAGAGCGACCGGCAACGCCGCGTGCCGCGCCGTCCGTGATGACCGGGCCGCTCCGGGCGCGGCGACCACGACGAGCGGCCTGAACAAGGAGGGAGAGAGGTGGGCTACGCCGAGAAACGAGGAGCGTACTGGCGCGCTCGGTACAAGATCGAACCCGGCAAGTACGGCACCGTGCAGGACTCGACCGGCGTCAAGGTCGAGTTCCGGACGAAGCGGGAGGCGAAGAAGGCGGCCGACGAGGCCGAAATCAAGGGCCGACCGACGACGACACCGGGTCGGATGCGTTTCGGCAACTGGGCCAACGTCTGGTACGAGCGGCAGGACCTGGCCGCGTCGACCATGCAGAACTACCGCCGCCACATCGAGGAGCACTTGCTGCCGACCTTCGAGGATCGGGAGTTGGGGTCGATCTCGTCGGCCGACGTCAACGCGTGGGCGAAGAGCGAGCGGGGCGCCGGCTACGCGGATGCCAGTGTGAAGACGTGGAGGGGAACGCTGCATCTGCTGCTCGCCGATGCCGTGGACGAGGGGCTGATCCCGTCGAACCCGGCCACGAAGCGGCGGGGGAGGGGCAAGCGGGTCGGGCGGTCGCGGAGTCGCGGGCCGGAGAAGGCGATCACGACCGCGCTCGGTGTGCTGCTGATGGCTGAGCGTGCAGCGCTGTTGTCCGGGCGGGATGACGAGTTCACGGCGCTGGTCACGCTCGGCTTCACCGGGATGCGTTGGGGTGAGCTCGTGGGCCTGGAGAAGGAATTCATCCGGCCGGGTGAGGTGCGGATCGAGTGGCAGCTCTACGAACTGGACTCGGGTGAGATGCACCGCTGCCCACCGAAGGACGACTCCCGGCGGACGGCGGTCGTCCCGGATTGGCTGACCGGGCTGCTCCGCGCACAGTCGGCAAGGTTGTGCGCCTGCCATGGCCGGGCGTACGTGTTCTCCGGGCATCGTTCGGCAAATGGAGCCGTCCGGGAGGTGGGGCCGAAGCTCGTGGACGTGGCTCGGCGGGCCGGCGTGTCGACGGGAACTGTTTCGGCAGTGCTGAACGAGCGGGACAGCGTGGCGGCGGCGACCCGGGAGAAGGTCGCAGCGGCCATCGCGGATCTCGGCTACGTCCGGGGCGGGGTCACGGGAACGGTCGCGGCCCACTGGCGCCGGACGGGGTTCGCGACGTGGTTGTTTCAGCCGGCGGCGACGGGTCGGTATCCGGGGAAGAATTCTCGCCCGGTCCCAATCCTCGGCGAGCCGTGGCCGGGCATCCCGGTGCGGGGTCGCAACGCCGCCGGTCGGGCTGATGCCTGCTGGGTGCCGATCGCGCCCGGGTTGACGCCCCACGGGCTCCGGCACACCTACAAGACGATGATGATCGAGCTGGGCACCCCGCCGGTGCTCATGGACGAGCAACTCGGCCACCTGGACGGCTCGGTGCAGGCTCGCTACTCCCACACCACCCCGGAGATGCGGCGGCGGCTCACGGACGGTCTGACGGACCTCTGGACGGCGGCGATCAACACAAGAAGAGAGATGAGCCCAAACTCGCCGGTGAACGTCCTCGACGAGATGCTCAGGCCAAGATCTTCTCCCAAATTTCTCCCAACGGAGATCAAGAGACGACTCAGGGCCGGTCCCTCGTAGTGAGGAAACCGGCCCTGGCCTGGTGTTTCACGAAGTCGGGGTAGCCGGATTTGAACCGACGGCCTCTTCGTCCCGAACGAAGCGCGCTACCAAGCTGCGCTATACCCCGAGCGTGCCGAGTAATCGTAGCCCACGCCCGCCGCATCCCCAACTCGGTATCCCCCGTGTCGGGCGAAGGGGGCCTGACCTGGGACTACAGGGAGCGCAGGAAGTCCGCGAGGCGCTTTTCGTAGGCCTCCGGGTCCAGGTTCCAGCTCCGGCAGTGACCCGCCTCACGTGTCTCGACCAGGGTCGCGTGCGGCGCCGCGGCTTGGGCGAACTCGATTGTCGGGGCGGGCGCTACGGTGCGGTCGTCGTGGTCGACGTAGAGCAGTGTGGGCACGTCGAGCCGGGCCGCCAGCGGGCGGTAGTCGAGGTCGGCCCCGCGCACGCCCAGGCGGTGCTGGATGAGCCGCAGCGCCGTCCAGGTCCACACCGGCGGCACGTTGAGCTGGCGGGCGTTCATGCGCAGCGTCTCGGTCCAGTCGACCACCGGGCAGTCCAGCACCAGGCCGCGCAGGTAGCCGTCGTGGTCCCACTCGCGCAGCAGGTTCAGGATGGCCGCGCCGCCCATCGACCAGCCCATGAGGATCACGTTGCGGGCGCCCGCCGACCGTGCGTAGTCGATCGCGGACCGGACGTCACGCCACTCCGTGTGGCCGAGGTGGAAGCGGCGGTCGTACGACGGCGGGGCGTCGGCGTCGTTGCGGTACGACACCACGAGCGTGCGGCGGCCCGAGGCGGCGAGCGTGGGCAGGACGCGCAGGGCCTCGCCGCGCGGGGCGCCGCGGCCGTGCACCGCGATGATCCAGGTGTCGTCCACCTGCTCGGTCGTGGGCGGGACGAGCCACGCGGGCAGCGGCCCGAGCTCGCCCGGCACGACCACCTCGTCGAAGGGCAGGCCGCGGGCGGTCGACGGATCGCCCTCGAAGACATAACCCGAGGTGTACCCGCGCACGCCCGTCGTCAGCGAACCCCGCGTGACCTCGGCGATCTCGCGGGTCACGGTGGCCCGGTCGACGGAGATCACGTCCCCGAGGATGGCGTGCCCCTCGGCCCAGACGAACGACAGCGGGATGCTCCGCGCCGTGTCGGGGGTGCGGGTCAGCGTGATCCGGTTGCCCGCGTAGGCGCGTACGCGCACGGGGTACACCCGCGGGCCGTTGACGTTGAGCACGTGGCCGGCCAGGAACCAGCCCGCCCCGGCGGTGCCCGTGGGCAGGAGCACCGCGAGCCCGGCGGCCCCGGCGAGGCCCGCATACGCGGCGCGCCGCGGCCATTTCCGCACGGGCGCCGCAGTCTCGGCGGTCACCGCGGGATGAGGGTCAGGATCGTCGCCTCGGGCGGGCAGGCGAAGCGGATCGGCGCCGTCGGGTGCGTGCCGAGGCCGGCCGAGACGTGCAGGTACGACTCGGAATATGGCCATCGGTGCAGCCCCTTGGCCATCCTCCGGTCGAGGCCGCAGTTGGTGACCAGGGCACCGTAGAACGGCACCGCGACCTGCCCGCCGTGCGTGTGCCCGGCCAGCAGCAGGTCGAAGCCGTCGTCGGCCATGCGGTCGAGGATGCGCGGCTCGGGGGAGTGGGTCAGCCCGATGCGCAGGTCCACGTCGGGCGAGGCCGGGCCGGCGACGGCGTCGTAGTCGTCGCGGCCGACGTGCGGGTCGTCGACGCCGACGAGCTCGATCGTGCGGCCGCCCGCCTTGATCGTGGTGCGCGCGTTGTTCAGGTCGGCCCAGCCGGAGCCGGACAGCAGGTCGCGCAGCTCCTCGGCGGGCAGCGCGGCGCCCTGGACGTAGGGCTTGTGCTTGTTGAAGTACCCCAGCGGGTTCTTGAACACGGGGCCGTTGTAGTCGTTGGAGCCGAAGACGAACGCGCCGGGCCGGTCCAGCAGCGGGGTGAGCGCGCGGACCACGCCGGGCACGGCGTCCACGTGGGCCATGTTGTCGCCGGTCACGATGACCAGGTCCGGGTCGGTGCCGGCCAGCTCGGCCACCCAGCGCTGCTTGCGGTGCTGGCCCGGGGTCATGTGCATATCGCTGATGTGCAGCACCCGCAGCGGCTCGGCGTCGGGGGCGAGCACCGGCACGTCGAAGCGGCGCAGGGTGAACATGTTGCGCTCGACGAGCGAGGCGTAGGCAAAGGTGGCGGCCCCGGCGGCGACGGTGCCTGCCGCGAGTCGCAGAACGGTCTTCGAGCGCATTTACTCAGCCTACCGGCGCGCTTACAACAGAATATGAGCAAGATCCGACGGATAGACTTTCCTCATGTTGAAGGCACGCCTGGAGTCCGACCTGCACGACGCCATGAAGGCTCGTGACGAGCTGGTGACGTCGACCCTGCGGATGGCGATCGCCGCGGTGCGCAACGCGGAGGTCGCCGGGAAGTCCGCCCGTGAGCTCTCCGACGACGAGATCCTGTCGGTGCTCACCAAGGAGGCCAAGAAGCGCCGCGAGGCCGCGGACGCGTTCGCCGGGGCCGGCCGCGAGGCCCAGGCCGCGAAGGAGCGCGCCGAGGAGGAGGTCATCGCGGGATACCTGCCGAAGCAGCTCTCCGAAGACGAGCTCAACGACATCGTGCGCGAGGCCCTCGCGGCCGGCGGGTTCGCCGGTCCGCAGCAGATGGGCCCGGCGATGAAGGCCGCGCAGGCGGCGGTCGCCGGACGCGCCGAGGGCGGCCGGGTGGCCGCGATCGTCAAGGCGCAGCTGACCTCGGGCTGACACATCCCGGCAAACGCGAACGGCGGGCATCCCCTGAGGGGGACGCCCGCCGTTTTCATGCGTTCAGGTGATCAGCAGACCCACGGGATGGGGCACGCGTTCGTCGGGACGTCGCCGTTGGGCACCCCGTTGCCGTTGTCGCCGCCGAGGTACGGCGCGGCCGGCGCGCCCGGGCCCTTGCTCACGACGAGCTGGACCGAGCTGCCCTTGGCCGTCGAGCCCGCCGGGTTGGTGCGGTCGACGGTGCCGGGCGGGCACTGCGAGGCGACCTGGCCGGACGCGACCGAGACCGAGAAGCCCGCGTTCTTGATCTTCGCGCGCGCCTGGTCGACGGAGAGGCACTTGACCGACGGGATGTCGACCAGCTTGCCCTGCGAGCGGTCCTTCGTCGGCGGGGTGAACTGCACGACGGGCTGGCCGGCCAGGCCGTCGCGGAGCACGCCCAGCGCGGCGTAGTTGACCGGCGGGTGCTTCATGTCCTTGTTGGTCTCGGGCCAGTCCGGGTCGGTCAGGAAGCCGGAGACCGCGAGCTGCTTGGTCATGACGGTGAACGTGGCGCTCTTCTCGGAGTCCGTCGTGCCCGTCTTGCCGGCGATCGGCCGCTTCACGAAGTCGCGGGAGTAGCCGGCGGTGGCGCCGGCGCACTTGCCCTGGGCCGACTGATCGCCGACCGGGCAGCGGGCCATGTCGACGGCCGCGCGGGCGACCTCGGGGTCGACGGCCTGCTTGCACTTCGGGTCGAGCCCGTCGACCTTCTTGCCGCTGTTGTCCTTGACCTCGAGGATCGGGGTCGGCTCGCAGAAGAGGCCGTCCGCGGCGAGCGTGCCGTAGGCGTTGGCCAGCTGCAGCGGGGTCGTGGCCGAGACGCCGAGGGTGAAGGCGCCCCACTGCTTGGGGTTGGCCGCGAGCTGGGCGTCGTTCGCGGCGTTGAACTGGATGCCGAGCCGCTTGGCCACGTCGACCACGTGGTCGACGCCGACCTGCTGCTCCAGCGGCACGAAGAACGTGTTGATGGAGCTGCCGAAGCCGGTCCACATGTTGTACGGCCCGGACTGTCCGCCGGAGTTCTTCGGGCAGTAGTGCGGGCCGTTGCACGCGGCCGGGCTCTTCGGGTCGATCGGGAAGTCCGAGACGAACTGCTTCTCGGTCTGGATCGTGGTGGCCAGCGGGAGCCCGGACTCGAGGGCCGCGACCGCGGTGAAGATCTTGAAGGCGGAGCCGGCCTGGTAGCCGGGGATGTCCTTGTCGCCCGTGATGATCGGAACCGTGGTGTTGGGGTAGTTGCCCTTCTGGTTCTTCTTGTCCGGGTTGGTGTTCTTGCCGTTGTTGGTCTGGTCGTTGCTGAAGTTGCGGTTGGTGGCCAGGGCGGTGACGCGGCCGGTGCCGGGCTGGACCGCCGCGAGCATCATCGCGTTGGACTGGCCCAGGGTGACCTTCTGGTCCTTGGACACGAACGGCTGGTCCTGCGCGTACTTGAAGGCCGCCGTCTGCGTCTGGATGTCGAGCGAGGAGACGACCGTGTAGCCGCCGGCGCGCAGCCGGTTGGCGCGCTGGTACTCGTCCTCGCCGAACACCTTCTGCCCGATCCACCAGCGCCGCAGGTAGTCGCAGAAGAACCCGGCGCCGAGCTCGGGGCGCTGGATCGACTCGCAGCCCTCGGGGGTCCGCTTGCCGACGATGTTGAGCTTCTCCTTGCCGGCGGCGTCGGCCGTGGCCCGGTCGATGTAGCCCATCGAGACCATCTGGTTCAGCACGTACTTCTGCCGGTCCATCGCCCGCGGCAGGCCCTCGGCCGTGGCCGGGTCGTTGGTGCCGGGCGCCTTCACGAGGCCGGCGATGAGCGCGGCCTCGGGGAGCGTCAGGTCCTTGGGGTCCTTCTCGAAGTAGACGTGCGCGGCCGCGTAGACGCCGTAGGCGCCGTGGCCGAAGGGCGCGATGTTCAGGTACCGCTCGAGGATCTCCTTCTTGGAGAGCTTCTTCTCGAGGTCGATCGCGTACTTCATCTCGCGCAGCTTGCGCGTCGGGGTCTTGTCGGTCGCGTCGACGACCTCCTGCGGCGTGCGCGCCGAGTAGGCGATGGCCTGCCGCACGTATTGCATCGTGAGCGTCGAGGCGCCCTGCTCGGTCTGCCCGCCGGCGTTCTGGTTGGCCACGAACGCGCGGGCCACACCCTTCACGTCCACGCCGCGGTGCTCGTAGAACCGGTTGTCCTCGGCCGCGACCATCGCCTGCTGCATGACCGTGGCGACGTCGTCGATCTTCACATCGCGGCGGTTCTCGTCGTACATCATCGCCAGCAGCGTCTTGCCGTCCGAGGCGAACACGTAGGAGATCTGCGGCGACGGCAGCACGTCGATGTCGGTCGGGAGGTTCTCGAACGTATCCGAACCGGCCTTCGCGGCCAGTCCGGACATGGCCACCGCGGGGAAAGCCGCCGCAGCGACCACGAGCCCCGCCAAGAGCCCACACAGCAGCAACGAAGCCGCGTTGGGCAGCAGGCCGTGCTCGCGTTTGCGCATCCAGGTCACCGCCTCAGACTACGTGACGACGTCATAAGGCCGCGTCCAGATGGAGGCGTCCTCGTTGTCCTAGACGCGTCACATCGAGCGTGAGGTTGACCCAGTTCCGATTCTGCGGCAAGCCGTGCGGGGGCCGTCGGCATTTTGGGCAAATCGCACCCGGTAGTGGCCGAGTGGTAGCACGGATCGGCCCTTTGGTGGAACGCGAAAGGCCGGTTAACCTGGTGCAACAACGTTGCGTAACTGGACGACTACAGAGCATGATGTTCCGGAAAGCTCCTCTCGGGGTTCCCGTGGCCGGGGACCCTGCTGTCGCGCCGGGCAATCCGGCGAACTGCACCCGAATGCCATGGGGGGACGTGGTTTGGGCGCTTTTCGCCGGGGCAAGCACGGCGGATGGACCCGGGGGGAGTCCAAGGGGGGAAGAGGAAATATGAGCATGGTCGTCGACTGGCCCAGCATCGCCGCGTGTCGCAATGGCGACCCGGACGCCTTGTTCGTCCAGGGTGCCGAGCAGAACGTGGCGAAGCGGATCTGCCGGAGCTGCCCCGTGCGGTACGAGTGCCTGGCGGACGCCCTCGACAACCGGATCGAGTTCGGGGTGTGGGGAGGCATGACCGAGCGCGAGCGCCGCGCCCTGCTGCGCCGCCACCCGCAGGTGCCGAGCTGGCGCAAGATGTTCGAAGCGGCCATGGACCGCAACAGCACCAGCAAGGACGCCAAGGAGCTGGTGCCGACCGGCTGATCGCAGCCGTTTGCTTCACGCGGGGGTCGCGCCGGTCGCGCTCTACGCGAAGGTCGCGCCGATCGCGCGCAGCCCGTCGAGGTCATGGACGTCGGCGGGCTGTGCGGGCACGCGGACGACCGGCACGCCGGGGTGGGCGCGCAGGAACCGGCCGGAGACCGCCGCCTGCCGATCGTGCTGGTCGGCCAGTTCCGCGTGCACGCGCAGCACGTCCGCCGTCGCCTGGTGGCCGCCGAGCTCGTCGAGACGCTCCGCGGCCGCCCGGGCGTCGGCGGAGGACAGCGCCGGCGCCGCGACCGGCACGACCCGGTTGAGCACCAGGCCCGCGAGCGGCATCCGGTCCGCGCCCAGGCGCCCGGCGAAGTAGACCGCCTCGCGCACGGCGTCGGGCTCGGGCGCCGCCACGACCAGGAACGCCGTCTCGGGGGCCTGCAGCACGCGGTACGTCTGCTCGGCGCGCTCCCGGAAACCGCCGAACATCGAGTCCAGCGCGCCGACGAAGCCCGACAGGTCGGTCAGCAACTGGGCGCCGAGGATCTTCTGCACGGTCCGGCTGAACAGCCCGAACGAGGCCGAGACCAGGTTGAACACGCTGCGGCCGCCGGTCCGGGCGGGCGCGAGCAGCAGGCGCAGCATCTTGCCGTCGAGAAACCGCGACAGCCGGGCGGGCGCGTCGAGGAAGTCCAGCGCCGAGCGCGACGGCGGGGTGTCGACGATGATGAGGTCCCACTCGTCGCGGGCGCGCAGCTGGCCCAGCTTCTCCATCGCCATGTATTCCTGCGTGCCCGAGAACGTCGAGCTCATGGCCTGGTAGAAGGGGTTGGCGAAGATCTCCTCGGCCTTCTTCGGGTCGGTGTGCGCGAGCACGACCTCGTCGAAGGTCCGCTTCATGTCCAGCATCATGGCCTGCAGCTCGGCCGAGTCCGGCTGGAGGCCCTTGACCTGGCGGGGCGTGTTGTCCAGCTCGGTCAGGCCGAGCGCCTGGGCCAGCCGCCGGGCCGGGTCGATGGTCAGGACGACCGTGCGGCGGCCGTGCTCCTCGGCCGCCCGCAGCGCCAGAGCCGCGGCCGTTGTCGTCTTCCCGACTCCGCCCGAGCCGCAGCAGACCACGATCCGGATCGCGCGGTCGGCGAGGATCGCGTCAAGATCCAGGTCGGGCGATCCGGGCGTCTCGGCAGTGGGAGGCACCCTGCGAGCGTATCCGCTGCGAGCATCCTCAAGCAGACGTGAGGAGCAGATCACCGAGCGACTCGAGGGTCGCCACGGTCACACCCTCGGGTATCACCGGCAGCTCGACCACCGGCCGGCCGAGACCGAGCAGCTCCGCGCGCAGGGAGGACTCTGCGGCGACCTTGGTCTGGTAGGCCCGCGCCTCCCCGGCCAGCCCGCCCAGCATCTCCTTGTCGGCCGTCACGCCGGCCGCGGCCAGGCCCCGGCGCAGGTCGGCCTGGGTGACCTTCACCCCGGCCAGCACCGGCGGGCGGGTGGCGTTGACGATCACGGTGCCGATCGGGATGCCCAGCCGGGTCAGCTCCTCGATCGCGTCCGAGGTCTCCTGGACCGGCATCTCCTCCAGGAGGGTGACCACGTGCACGGCGGTCATCGGCGAGCGCAGGATGGCCGCCACGCCCTCGCTCTGGGTCTTGATCGGCCCGACCTTGGCCAGCCGCGCCGTCTCGGCCGTCACGTTGAGGAACCGGCCCACCCGCCCGGTCGGCGGCGCGTCGAGCACGACGGCGTCGTAGGCCCGGCGGCCGTCGGCGGTGCGCGTGACCGCCTCCTTGATCTTGCCGGTCAGCAGCACGTCGCGCAGGCCCGGGGCGACCGTGGTGGCGAAGTCGACGGCGCCGACCTTGCGCAGGGCCCGTCCGGCGACGCCGAGGCGGTAGAACATCTCGAGGTACTCCAGCAGCGCCTCTTCGACGTCGACCGCCAGCGCCCGCACCTCCCCGCCGCCGCGGGCCGAGGCGATGCGGACCTCCCGGTAGGGCAGCGGGTCGCGGTCGAAGAGCTGCGCGATGCCCTGCCGCGCCTCGACCTCGATCAGCAGGGTCCGTTTCCCGTCGCGGGCCAGCGCCAGCGCGAGGGCGCCGGCCACGGTCGTCTTGCCCGTGCCGCCCTTGCCGGTGACCACATGCAGACGGGCGGGCCAGCCGTAGCCGCCCCGCCCGTCGGAAGACTCGCGCGCCGTCACACCCTCGACGCTACCTGGTCGAGGCCCGTCGTCACGCGGCGGTGATCTCGCACACGAACCAGCCCTTGCCGTGGGAGGCGATGTACCGGTACTTCGTCTCCGCGACCTTCTCGTCGCTGGTGGTCACCTTGACCGTGGTCGTGAGCGTCGCCTCGTCGCTGCTCTGCTTCTCGACCGTCGGCGCGGGCCAGGTGTACGTCGGGCTGCTGAGGCTGCTGTCGTAGGTGCGGATCTCCTGGATGCGCGCGGTCAGCTTCGCCTTGTCGCGGGAGGAGGAGCAGACGTACTTGAGCGCGTCGTCGACGCTCTTGTTCTTGTACACCGCCGTGAGGAAGCTGTTGACCGCCTCGGAGGCCGTCGGCGCGCCCGTGCCCTGGTTGTTCTGGACCACGAAGTAGGCCGCGGCGCCGCCACCGCCGCAGAGCACGATCACGACGCCCAGGATGATCATCGTGATCATCAGGCCGCGCTTCTTCTTGACCGGGGCCTGCTGCGGGTAGACCGGGTAGCCCTGGGCCGGGGGGCCGGAGAACGGCGGCGCCATGCCCGGGTGCGGCACCCCGCTGGCCGGGGCCATCGGCCCGGTCGGGAACTGGCCGGTGGGCGGCGGGAACTGCCCCGTGGGCTGCCCGAACGCGCCCGTGGGCGACATCGCGCCGGTCGGTGGGTAGGGCTGGGCGTAGGGCTGCCCGGAGATCGGCGGGGCCGAGGTGGGCGGCGGCGCGTACGGGTCCGGGTTCGGCGGCTGCACGGTGTACTGCTCGGGCTGCGGCGGCAGCGCGAACGGGTCCTGCACCGGCGGAGGCGGCGGCCAACCCGACTGCCCGGGTTGTCCGGGTTGGCCCGGATACTCCGGCTGGCCCGGATACGGGGGCGGTTGCGTCATTTCTCCCACCTTTGTGCGACACTCGCGACGGCGGCCCTCACAGTAGCGTCATGGGGCCACCCATGGGGGGTCCCGATATCAGGCTGTGCCCGACAAACCCGGACGGCCCGGCGTTACTGTCCCCACATGCAGAAATGGGAGTACCTGACCGCGCCGCTGCTGGTCCACAACACGAAGATGATCCTCGACAACTTCGGCGAGGAGGGCTGGGAGCTGGTGGCGATCGTGCCCGGCCCCAACCCGGAGAACCTGGTCGCCTACTTCAAGCGCCCGAAGGCCGGCTGACATGGGTGACGTCCACGCCCGCCTGGCCGAGCTCGGGATCACCGTTCCGCCGGTCGTACCGCCGGTCGCCGCGTACGTCCCCGCCGTGCGCACGGGCAACCACGTGTACGTCTCGGGCCAGCTGCCCATGGTCGACGGGGCCCTGCCCGCCACCGGGCTCGTCGGCGCCGAGGTCACCCCGGAGCAGGCCAAGGACCTCGCCCGCAACTGCGCCATCAACGTCCTCGCGGCGGTCGAGGCCCTCGTCGGCCTCGGCAGCGTCGTGCGGGTCGTGAAGATCGTCGGGTTCGTCGCCTCGGCGCCGGGCTTCACCGGGCAGCCCGGCGTGGTCAACGGCGCCTCCGAGCTCCTCGGCGAGGTGTTCGGCGACGCCGGGAAGCACGCGCGCAGCGCCGTGGGGGTCTCGGCACTGCCGCTGAACGCGCCCGTCGAGGTCGAGGCGATCCTCGAAGTGGCCTGACGCCGGGTGGCCGGCCGACCCCGTGGCGTACCGCCCGCGGGGTCGGCTACTGGCCGGTCGGGTGACGTGTGAGGCGAAGTACCCCGCCGTAGGATCACATTCGTGGTAAGCCACGTCACCACCCCTGCCGCCGAAGTGCTCGAGACGTTGCCCGACTGGGTGACGCTCGTCCGCGCGCCCAACCCGGGCCCGATGACGCTCGACGGCACCAACACCTGGCTGCTGCGCGCCCCCGGCGGCGGCAGCGTCGTGGTCGACCCGGGCCCGCTCGACGAGGGGCACCTGAGGGCCGTCGCCGCGCACGCGCCCGTCGCCGCGATCGTGCTCACCCACGGCCACCTCGACCACACCGAGGGTGTCGAGCGGCTGGCCGGGCTCACCGGGGCGCGGGTGTACCACCCGCCGGTGCTCGAGCACCTCGACGCCGACGGCCTCACGGTCGAGCCGCTGGCCACCCCCGGGCACACGAAGGACTCGGTGTGCTTCCTGGTGCGGCTGGGCGGCGAGGAGATCGTCCTGACCGGCGACACCATCCTCGGGCGCGGGACCACCGTCGTGGCCTGGCCCGACGGGGACCTCGGCGACTACCTGGGCAGCCTCGGCCGGCTGGCCGCGCTCGACGGGCGCCCCGCGCTGCCCGGGCACGGCCCCGCGCTCGACGACACCGGGGTCGCGGCCCGGTTCTACCGGCAGCACCGCGAGGCGCGGCTGGAGCAGGTGCGGGCGGCGGTGGCGGCCGGCGCGACCGACGCGCCCGAGGTCGTGGCCAAGGTGTACGCCGACGTGGACCGCTCGCTCTGGTTCGCCGCCGAGATGAGCGTGCGCGCGCAGCTCGATTTTCTGCGACGGGAATCACATCCGGCCCCTGATGGTTTGGATGCAACGTGAGCGGTCCGCAGCGAGGCAGAGGGGCCGCTCACCGGCAAACTCAGCCCGGGGGTCGCGGCGGCACCGGAGCGCAGCGGAGGTGACGGCGTGACGTGTTCGGTGTGCGGGACCGTGGCCGTTCCCGGTGCGCGGTTCTGCCACCACTGCGGCTCGGCGCTGCCCGCGGCCGCCACCCTGCCGGCGGCCGAGCGGCGCATCGTCACCGTCCTCTTCGGTGACCTGTCGGACTTCACCGCCTGGTCGGAGGATCTCGACCCGGAGCGCGTCGGCGCCGTCACCGACCGGGTGCTCGCCGCGCTCGCGGGCGCGGTGAAGACCTTCGGCGGCCACGTCGACAAGCTCACCGGCGACGGGATCATGGCCGTGTTCGGCGCGCCGGTCGCGCACGAGGACGACGCCGAGCGGGCCGTGCGCGCCGCGCTGTCGATGCAGCGGGCGGTCCGCCGCGTCCTCGACGACGAGCGCGGCGGCGGCGCCCCGCTCGGCCTGCGCATCGGCCTCAACACCGGCCCGGTCGTCGCGGGCGTGCAGGCCGGCATCGAATACACGGTCATCGGCGACACCGTGAACACCGCCGCCCGGCTCGCCGACGCGGCCGCGATCGGCGCGGTGTACGCGGGCGACCGCACCTCGAGCTCCACCCGCCGCCTGGCCTCCTGGCGGGCGCTGCGCCCGCTGCGGCTGAAGGGCAAGCGGGAGCCGGTCGAGGCCTACGAGCTGCTCGGCCTGCTCGACGCGCCCGGCACCCGCTCCGGCCTCGGCGACGAGGCGCCGTTCGTGGGCCGCGAGCCCGAGCTCGGCCGCGTGTCGGGCCGCCTCGCCGAGATCGCGGACCGGCAGGAGTCGCGGGTGCTGGTCTTCACCGGCGAGGCGGGCCTGGGCAAGTCGCGGCTGGCCGGCGAGATCGAGCGCTTCGCCGCCGGATACCTCGGCGGCGCCGGCTACACCCCGAGCGCCGGGTTCGCCCCGGGCGGCGGCGCCCGCGTGCTCTCCGTGCACTGCGCGGCGTTCGGCGAGCGGCGGCGCCTGGCCCCGCTGGCCGACCTCGTGCGCGCCGCGATCGGCCTGCCCCCGGACGCCGCGCTGACCCGCGAGGCGGTCGAGGAACGGCTGCGCCGGCTCGCCCAGCGCCTGGCCCGGGCCGCGCGCGGGCGCCCCGAGCCGCCGCGGTTCGCCAGCGACCTGCTGCTGAGCCTGATCGGCTACACCGAGGTCGTCGGCGACACCGCGTGGGTGGCGCCCGGCGGCAAGCCCGACGAGCTGGACCTCGACGTCGTGCCGGCCGCCGTGGCCGAGCTGCTGTCGGGGCTGGCCGCCGAGACGCCGCTCGTGGTGATCGTCGACGACCTGCACGACGCGACCGCCGAGACGCTGGACGCGCTCGGGGCCACCATCGAGCGGCTCGAGGGCCCGGTGCTCATCGTGCTGCTCGGCCGGCCCGAGCTGGTGCGCTCGGCGGGGGTGCTGACCCGGATCGCGGATGCTGAGGTCGTACCGATCCCGCCGCTTCGAGGCGCGGACGCCGCCCGGCTGCTGACGGCCTATCTCGGGGGCGGGCGGGTCGCCCCGGCCGACGAGGACCGGCTCCTCGCGACCGCCCAGGGCAACCCGTTCTACCTTGCCGAGCTCGTCACCCTGCTGCAGGAGCGGGGCGCGCTCACCACCGTCGCCGGCACCGACCCGCCCGGCTGGCGGCTCGCGCCCGGCTCGCTCGGCGGCCGCCTGCTCTCCCGCGACCTCGCCGCCGTGCTCGCGGCCCGCATCGACGCGCTGCCCGCCGACACCCGGGCCGTGCTGCGCGACGCCGCCGTCATCGGCGACACCGTGCCCGCCCGGGCGCTCGAGGCGCTGCGGTTCAACCCGCCCGGCCAGCCGGCCCGGCCCGCGGTCGTGGCCGCGGTCGAGCTGGAGCGGGCCGTGGAGGAGCTGCTGCAGCGGCGCATGCTGCGCCGGGGGCGGGGCGGGTTCGCCTTCGCCACCCCGCTGCTGCGCGAGGCCGCCTACGCGGGCATCGGCAAGGCCGACCTCGCCGAGCGGCACGCCGCGCTCTCGCGCTGGGCGGCCGCGGCCGTCACGAGCTTCCTGGCCGCCGGCGGCACCGGGAACGTCGCGGGGCTCAACCTGACCCTCGGCTCCGCCGACGCGTTCATCGCCGAGCACGCCGAGCGGGCCAGCCGGCTCGCCGACGTCGTCGGGCTGCGGCCGGACTCGCTCGCCCGCTCCGCCGCGCCGCTGGGCGTGCAGGCGCTGGGCCGGGCCGCCCGGGCCGCGCTGTCCTCCGGCGAGCCGGCCCAGGCCGCGCAGGCCGCCGATCGGGCCGCGGTGCTCGGCGGCGGCGCGCTGCCCGCGGCCGACCGGCTCGTGCACGCCCGGGCGTTGCTGCAGCTCGGGCGGTCGGCGGAGGCGCTGGGGTACGCCGAAAAGATCACGGCGAACGCGGGCGACGACGCGGGCGTGCGGGTGGGCGCGCTGCTCGTGGCCGGGCGGGCCTACCGGGCCATGGGCGATCACCGGCGCAGCTACGGCACGCTGTCCGAGGCCCTCGACGCGGCGACGGCGGCGCACCTGACGTATGAGCGCGGTGACGCCATGCGCCGCCTCGGCATGGCCGACTTCCTCGAGGGGCGCCTGGCCGAGGCCGGGGGCCGGTTCGCCGAGTCGTTCCAGATCGCGGTCACCGCCGGCGACCGGCGCGCCCAGGCGTGGTCGCTACAGCACCTGGCCTGGGTCACCACCACCCGCGGCGACTTCGCCGGCGCCGACGCGGCGCTCGGGCGGGCCGCCCGCCGCTTCGCCGAGCTCGGCGACCCGGTCGGGCGGGCCTGGCTGCGGGGCACCACGGCGTTCGTGCGGCTGCTCGCGGGCCGGCTCGGCGAGGCGCGGCGGCTGGCCAAGGCGTTCCTGCCGTTCGGCGAGCGGGTCGGCGACGCGTGGGCGGTCGGCACCCTGCGCGCGGTCGAGGCGTTCGCGGCGGCCGAGAGCGGCGACCTCGCCGAGGCCGACCGGGAGGCGCGGCGGGCCTACCGCGAGTTCGCCGCGGCCGGCGACGACTGGGGCCGCGGCCTGGCACTGGTCGTGCGCGGCGTGGTCGCGCGCGAGCTGTCCGAGCCGGCGCACGCGTACGACCTGCTCAGCGACGCCACCGAGTGGGGCGAGAAGACCGGGCACCCGCTGCTGCTCGGCATGTCGCGCACGATGCGCGGCTTCGTCTCGCTCGACCGCGGCGACCCCGTCGCGGCCGAGGCCGACGCGCGGGCGGTCCTGCAGGTCGTCGAGACCCACGACGTGCTGGAGCCGGCCAAGGTCGGGCCGCGGGTGCTCTTCGGCCTGGCCCGCCTGGCCCAGGGCGACCTGCCCACGGCGCTGGAGACGCTGGGCTGCGTCGCCGCCGAGCGCCCCGGCCCCTCGGTGATCTTCTCGCGCCGCCAGGCCATCGCCGCCTACGCCGCGGCCCTGCTGGCGGCCGGGCGCAACGCCGAGGCGCTGGACTGGGCGCGGCAGGCGCAGGGCGCGGCGGGCGAGGACGTTCGCGGTCGCGATTATGCGGCAGCGGTGCTGGCCGAAGCCCTCGAAGCCAACCGAGCGTGCGCGGACGACTCCGTTGCGGCGGGGGCCGAGTCCTGAAAGTCGGCTGTGGCCGATGCGTGACGGAGAACTGTCATACCCCTGCCGTACCGTCTTAGCGTGACCGCATCGGCTCCGCTCCCCTCGGTGCCCGGCCTGACCGGGTTCTCGGTGCTGGCCCGTGGCGGGTATGCCACCGTCTACCGGGCCCAGCAGGAGTCGGTCGGGCGCGACGTCGCCGTCAAGGTCGAGAACCGCACCCTGGAGACCGAGCGCGACCGCCGCCGCTTCATGCGCGAGGCGCGCGCGGCGGGCCGCATGTCCAGCCACCCGCACGTGGTCGACCTCTTCGACGCGGGCATCACCGGCGACGGCCACCCCTACCTGATCATGGAGCTCTGTGACGGCTCCTACGCCGAGCGCATGCGCTCCGCCCCGCTGAGCGCGACCGAGGTCCGCGAGGTCGGCTTCAAGATCGCCGACGCCCTGGCGGACGCGCACTCCCTGGGCGTCCTGCACCGCGACGTCAAGCCCGCCAACATCCTCTTCAGCCGCTTCGGCGAGCCCGCCCTCGCCGACTTCGGCCTGGCCATCCTCGCCGAGTGGCGCGACGTGTCGATCACCCTCGACGTGCTCACGCCCGCCTACGCCCCGCCCGAGACCTTCCGCCACGCCCCGCCCGGGCCCGCCGCCGACGTCTACGCGCTCTGCGCCACCCTCTATGCCCTGATGCGCGGCCGCCCGCCCCGCTGGCGCGAGGACCAGATGCCGAGCCTGCTCTCGCTGGTCGACATGTTCAATGAGAACATCCCCGACCTGCCCGGCTGCCCTCCGGAGCTGATGGCGATCCTGCGCGCGGGCATGGCCAACGACGACACCAGGCGCCCGACCGCCCTGCAGCTGCGCGACGCCCTGATCGCCCTGCAGTTCGCGCCGACTCCGCCGGTGATCGTGCCCCCGCTCGGCTCCCCACCGGTCGAGCCCGTCTACACCTCGCCGCCGCTGCCGCCCACGCCCCCTCCGCCGCCCGCGGACCGCCTGCTGGACTCGCCGTTCCTGGGCGGCTTCCCCCGCGACCCGGAGCAGACCGTGCCGCACGAGGCCGGCCCCGATGAGCCCGCGACCGACCCCCTGCACCGCTCCGGCTCCGGTTCGGCTCCGTCGTCGGGCTCCGGCGTTGGCGCGTTCGGCTCCGGCGGTGGGGTCTTCGGCTCCGGCTCGGGTGGCGTGGCGGCGGTCGCGGATGCGGGGCCGCCGGCCGCGCCGCCGTCGGACCCGTTCGTCGCGCCGGTCAGGCCTCCGGCGGGGAGCCGGCGCGGCCTGTGGGTCGGTGTGACCATCGGACTGGTGGCGGTGGCGGCGCTGGTGGGTGTCGCCATCGCCTACGGTTTCGGCGACGGCTCCCCGGGCCCGACCCCGTCCGCCTCGGCGCTCGCCGCCCCGCCGACCACCGGTTGTGGCCCGGTCGCCGTCACGGAGGCGCACTGCTCGAGCACCCCGGAGTGCTTCGACGTCAAACTCACGGTGACCTCCTGCGACGGGGTGCACACGTGGGAGGCGTTCGCCTACGGCGACCTGCCCGTCGGCAGCAAGGTGACCAGCCGCAAGGACCCGGCCGTGTCCGCGGTGTGCAGCATCAACACCCTGGTGGCGGTGAACATCGGCGCGGCCGGCTGGGAGATCTCGGTCATGCTGCCGAGCGCGGCGGAGCAGCGGACCGGCCCGACGACGTTCCGCTGCCTGGCCGGCCGCGGCGACAATGCGATGACCGGCGAGCAGCTGCACAAGAGCCGCTAGCACCGGCCGGCCGCCGGCTCGGGACGCCGCAACGCCGAGCGCCCGCCGGAGCCGTGGGCCCGTCGTGTCGTTTCAGGCCGCGTGGCCGCGTCGGGCCGAGTCGCCGTGTCGTGGTGCGTTGCTGTGCCGGGACGCGTGGTCGCGCGGTGCCGCCCGATCGCCTCGCGGTGTTTGCGCAGGTCGGGCGGGGCTGGGGAGCGATGGGCGCGAATAGGCCCATCACTCCCCGGTGGTGTCGTCAGTACGACTTCTCCTGCCCCAGCAGGTGCTGCGAGACGAAGTTCAGGATCATCTCCCGCGACACGGGCGCGATCCGGCCCGCACGCACGGCTCCGAGCAGGGTCGACACGCCGTACTCGGTCGTCATCCCGTTCCCGCCCAGCGACTGGATCGCCGTGTCGACCGCGAGCGCGGCGGCCTCGGCGGCGGCGTACTTGGCCATGTTCGCCGCGACCCCGGCCTCGAGATCGCGACCCGCGTCGTAGAGGGTCGCGGCCTTCGCCACCATGAGCCGGGCGAGCTCGACCTGGATGTGCGCGTGCGCCAGCGGGTGCGCGACGCCCTGATGGCTGCCGATCGGCCGGCCCCACACCGAGCGGGTGGCGGTGTAGGCCGAGGCGCGCTCGAGGGCGTACCGCGCGGTCCCGCACGCCATCGCCGCCACGGTGATGCGCTCGGGGTTGAGGCCGGAGAACAGCGCGGGGAGGCCCGCCTCGGGATCCTCGCCCACGAGCGCCTCGGAGGGGACGCGCACGTCGTCGAGGTACAGCTGGAACTGGTTCTCCGGGCTGACGATCTCCATGTCGATCTTCGTCGCGGTCAGCCCGGGGGCGTTGGACGGCACCACGAAGATCGCGGGCTTCAGCTTGCCGGTGCGCTCGTCCTCCAGGCGCGCCACGACCATGATCTTGCCGGATTCGTCGACGCCGGAGATGTACACCTTCCGGCCCGTCAGGGAATAGCCCCCCTCGAAGGGCCGGGCGACCGTCGTGAGCTTGTGGAAGTTCGAGCCGGCGTCGGGCTCGGTGATGGCGAAGCAGACCTTGAGGGTGCCGGACGCGAAGCCAGGCAGCAGGCTCTGCCGCTGGGCCTCGGTGCCGTGCTTGGCGATGATCGTCGCGGCGATCGCGGGGGAGACGACGAGCAGCAGCAGCGGACAGCCGGCCGCGGCCAGCTCCTCGCAGACGATCGCGAGCTCGGTGATGCCGCCGCCCCCGCCGTCGTAGCGCTCGGGCACGCTGACGCCGAGGTAGCCGAGCTTGGCCGCCTCCTGCCAGAGCTCGTCGGAGTGCTCGCCGGCCTTGGCCTTGCGCACGAAGTACTCGTGGCCGAAGCGCTTGCCCAGCTTGGCCACCGCGTCGCGCAGGTCCTGCTGTTGAGGGGTGTAGTCGAAGTCCACGCAAAACTCCAAGGGCTATGAGGGGGACAGCACCGCCAGCAGTGCGCCGGACTCGACCTGCGAGCCGGCCGCGACCCGAAGGTCGCTGATGACGCCGTCGGTGGGGGCGTGCACGGGGTGCTCGAGCTTCATCGCCTCCACCGTCAGCAGCAGGTCGCCGGCCGCGACCCGCTGGCCGGGCACCACGAGCACCCGGCCGACCGCGCCCGGCAGCGGCGCGACCAGCGAGCCCTCCGGCTGGTCGGCCGAGGGCAGGGGGAAGCGCGGCAGCTCGCTCAGCGTCACCGAGCCCTCGGAACTGTCCACGAAGGACACTCCGTCGACCTCGTGCACCGAGAACTGCAGCCGCACCCCGCCGACGTCGAGCACGACCCGCTCGCCGGTGGCGGAGAGGATCGCCGCCGGCGGGTGGTCGGGCGCGCCGGAGGGGTCGAGCGCGGCGCCGGGCAGGCCGATGTCCTCGGGGTCGATGCGGCGCACCGCCCAGGCCGCGAGGTCGTTGGCCCGGTCGAGCCGGTAGCCGACCTCGATCGTGCCGGTCGGCCCCTCGTACACCACCGTCTGCAGCGCGCTGGGCACGTTGCGCCAGCCCGAGGGCAGCCCCGGCAGGAGCGCGGTCTTGGCCCGCCGCGCGGCCCCCGCGAGCGCGGCGGCGAGACAGGACAGGCGCACCGCGTCGACCGAGGACAGCAGCGGCGCGAAGACCTCGGGGTGACGGTCCAGGAACCCGGTGTCGGTGCCGCCGGACAGGAACGCCGAGTGCCGCAGCACCCGCACGAGCAGGTCCCGGTTCGTGGTCACGCCATGGATGTGCGCCCGGGCCAGGGCCCCGCCGAGCATGCGCGCGGCCTCGGCGCGGGTCGGCGCCCAGGCGATGAGCTTGGCCAGCATCGGGTCGTAGTGCACGCCGATGACCGAGCCGTCGGCGACGCCCGAGTCCAGCCGGAGCCCGGGCGCGGGCAGCGGGCCGAACGTGTGCGTGACCCCGGCGACGTCGAAGCGGTGCAGGGTGCCGGTCGAGGGCATCCAGGCGTACGCGGGGTCCTCGGCGTAGAGCCGGACCTCGATCGCGTGCCCGCGCAGCGGCGGCGGGCCGTTGAACGGCAGCGGACTGCCCTCGGCCACGACGAGCTGGAGGCGGACCATGTCGACGCCGATCACGCACTCGGTCACCGGGTGCTCGACCTGCAGCCGCGTGTTCATCTCCAGGAAGAAGAACTCGCCGTTCGGCGCGAGCAGGAACTCCACGGTGCCGGCGCCGACGTAGGACACGGCCCGGGCGGCCGCGATCGCCGCCTGGCAGAGCCGGTCGCGCAACTGCGGGTCGACCGCCGGCGACGGGGTCTCCTCGACGATCTTCTGGTGCCGCCGCTGGATCGAGCACTCGCGCTCGCCGAGGGGGACCACGTTGCCGTGCGAGTCCGCCATGATCTGGACCTCGATGTGGCGGGCACGCTCGACGTACCGCTCGCAGAACACCGTCCCGTCGCCGAACGCCGACGCGGCCTCGTGCCGGGCGGCGGCCACGGCCTCGGCGAGCGACTCGCGGTCGCGCACGATGCGCATACCCCGCCCGCCCCCGCCCGCGGACGCCTTGACCAGCACCGGGAAGGTGTCGACGTCCTCGGGCTCGACGGCGGTGGGCAGCATCGGCACCCCGGCGTCGGCCAGCAGCGCCTTCGCCTCCAGCTTCGAGCCCATCATCGCGATGGCCTTGGGCGACGGGCCGACCCAGGTCAGGCCGGCGTCGATGACCGCGCGGGCGAACTCGGCGTTCTCCGACAGAAAGCCATAGCCCGGGTGTACCGCATCCGCCCCGCACTTGCGCGCGGCCGCGATGAGCAGATCGCCGCGCAGGTACGTGGCGGTCGGGGAGTTCCCGGGCAGGTGGACGGCGTAGTCCGCCTCGGCCACGTGGGGCGAGTCGGCATCGGCGTCGGAGTAGACGGCGACCGTCTCGATCCCCATCGCCCGGCAGGTGGCGAACACCCGGCGGGCGATCTCGCCGCGGTTGGCTACCAGCAGCCTTCTGATCACTGTCGCTCCCCTAATGCCGGAATACACCGAAGTTCGCGCGGTCGCCGGTGCCGACGAGCGCCAGGCACATGCCCAGGACGGTGCGGGTGTCGCGTGGGTCGATCACGCCGTCGTCGTACAGGCGGCCGGAGAGGAACAGCGCCGCCGACTCCTGCTCGACCTTGTGCTCGACCATGAACCGCATGGTGCGGTCCTGCTCCTCGTCGTAGGCATGGCCCTTGGCCTCGGCCGCCTGGCGGGCCACGATCGACAGCACGCCGGCCAGCTGCTGCGGGCCCATGACCGCGGACTTGGCGTTCGGCCAGGTGAACAGGAACCGCGGCTCGAAGGCGCGGCCGCACATGCCGTAGTTGCCGGCGCCGTAGGAGGCGCCGATGTTGACGGTCAGGTGGGGTACCCGCGAGTTGGCCACCGCGTTGATCATGAGCGCGCCGTGCTTGATGATGCCGCCCTGCTCGTATTCGCTGCCGACCATGTAGCCGGTCGTGTTCTGCAGGAAGACCAGCGGGGTGCCGTTCGCGTTCGCGAGCTGGATGAACTGGGCCGCCTTCTGCGCCTCGGCCGAGAACAGCACGCCGCGCACGTTGGCCAGCACGCCGACGCGGTGGCCGTGGATCGCGCCCCAGCCGGTGCACAGGGCCGGGCCGTAGGCCGGCTTGAACTCGTCGAACTCGCTGCCGTCGAGCACCCGGGCCAGGATCTCCCGCGGGTCGAACGGCACCCGCAGGTCCGCGCTCGGGATGCCCAGCAGATCGTCGGCGTCGTACTTCGGCTCCGTGCCATAGGTGCGGGTGGCCGTGCGGCCGAGGTTGCGCACGCAGGCGCGGGCCAGCCGCAGGCCGTCGCGCTCGTCCTCGGCCACGAAGTCGGCCAGGCCCGAGCGCGTGCCGTGCATCGCGGCGCCGCCCAGCGTCTCGTCGTCGACCGTCTCGCCGGTGGCCATCTTCACCAGCGGCGGCCCGGCCAGGAACACCTTGGCCCGGTCGCGCACGAAGATCGTGTAGTCGGACATGCCGGGGACGTACGCCCCGCCGGCCGTCGCGTTGCCGAAGACCACCGCGACCGTGGGGATCTGCGCCGCCGAGAGCCGGGTCAGGTCGCGGAACGCGGCGCCGCCCGGGATGAAGATCTCGGCCTGCTGCGGCAGGTCCGCCCCGCCCGACTCGACCAGGTTGATCAGCGGCAGCCGGTTCTCCCGCGCGATCTGCGAGGCCCGCTGGGTCTTCTTCAGCGAGAACGGGTTGACCGCGCCGCCGCGCACCGTCGGGTCGTTGGCCACGATCACGCAGGGCACGCCCTCGACGATCCCGATGCCGGCCACCACGCTCGCGCCGACCGGGTAGTCGGTGCCCCAGGCCGCGACCGGGCAGATCTCCAGGAACGGCGAGTCGCGGTCGACCAGCAGTTCGATGCGCTCGCGCGGCAGTAACTTGCCCCGCGCGTGGTGGCGCGCCGCGTACTTGTCGCCCCCGCCGCCGCGCGCCTGGCGCAGCGCCGATTCCAGCTCGGTCAGGCGCTCCAGCATCGCCGCGCGGTTCTCCGAGTACACGGTCCCGCGCGGGTCGAGGTTGCTCGTCAACACTGGCATGGCCCTCAGACCCCCAACTGCTTCGCGATGATCTCGTTCATGATCTCCGTGGTCCCGCCGCCGATGCCCATGATCCGAGCGTCGCGGTAGTGGCGCTCGACCTCGGCGTCGCGGACGTACCCCAGGCCGCCGTGGAGCTGCACGGCCTGATCGACGACGTGGTCGCAGGTCGCGACCGCGGTGTTCTTCGCCATCGCCACCTCCGTAACGAGCCGCTCGCCGCTTGCGACACGGACGGCGACGTGACGTACGTATGTGCGGGCCACCGCGACCAGGCACGCCATCTCGGCGAGGCGGTGCCGCACGAGCTGCCGGCTCGCCAGCGGGCGGCCGAAGGTGTGCCGGTCGCGCACCCAGGTCAGCGTCAGGTCGAGGCAGCGCTGGGCGGTGGCGTAGGACTGCACCGCCAGCGAGATGCGCTCGGTCGCGAAGTGGGCCATGAGCTCGGCGAACCCGCCCACGACATGGTCCTTGGGCACCCGCGCGTCCACGAAGGCCAGCTCCGCGGTGTCCGAGCAGTGCCAGCCCATCTTGTCCAGCCTCCGGGTGACCGTGAAGTCCTCGACCACGAGAAGGCGCAGGCCCTCGCCGGTCCGGGCGGCCACGGTCGCGAAGTCGGCCCGCGCCCCGCTGGTGATGAACGTCTTCGTACCGCTGACGACGTAGTGATCGCCGTGGTCGTCCGCCCGCGTGCGGATGCCGGCCACGTCGGAGCCGCCGTCGGGCTCGGTGACGGCCAGGCAGCCGATCCGCTCCCCGGCGAGCGTCGGGCGCGCGAACCGCTCGATCAGGTCCGCCCGCCCGGTCGCGACGATGTGCGGCAGCGCGATGCCGTGCGTGAACAGCGCGGCCACGAGCCCGGACGACCCGCCGGCCTGGATCAGCTCCTCGGTGACCACGACGGTGTCGACGAGGTCGCCGCCGGAGCCGCCGGCCGACTCGGGGAAGCCGATGCCGAGCAGCCCGAGCTCGGCGGCCCGCCGATGCAGCGCGCGGGGCACCTCGCCGGCGCGTTCCCAGGCGTCGAGGTGGGGGAGCACCTCGCGGGTGACGAAGGCACGGGTCAGCTCACGCAGCCGCCGCCGCTCCTCGGTCTCGAAGGGATCGGCCCCTCCGCTTCGCTCCGGACCGGTCACGACAACAGCTCCTGAGGCAGCTCGACGACCCGGGAGCGCAGCCACTCGCCGAGGGCCTTGCCCTGGGGGTCGAAGCGGGTGCTGGCCGCGACCCCCTCGCCGAGGATGCCGCGCACGACGAAGTTGACGGCGAGGAGATTCGGCAGCTCGTACCGCTCGATCGGCAGCGGCCGCGCCTCGGGCAGCAGCTCCCGGAGCCGGTCGGCCGTGAGGTGATCGCGCAGCCACGCGTAGGCGGGCTCGGCGCGGGCCCAGACGCCGATGTTCGCGTCGCCGCCCTTGTCCCCGGAGCGCGCCCCGAACACCGTGCCCAGCGGGACCGCCACGCCCGGCGGCGGCTGTTGCGGTGAGCCCGGCTGGGAGTCCGGTGGAGTGCCCGCGATCGTCGTGGCGGGCGGCGGGATCGTGCGGCGGGTGCCGTCGGGCCGGACGGCCACGTGCTCGACCGCCTCCTGCGGGACGAAGTGCCCGGTGAACACGCCGAACGGGGTGGCGTCGCCGGGCGGGGCGGTCAGCGCCAGCCCGGGGTAGGAGGCGAGGGCGAGCTCCACCGCGGCCTGGGAGAAGGTGCGGCCGGCCCGCTTCGGATCGGAGTCCTTGATCGACACGGTCAGCAGGGCGCTGGCGGCCGCCTCCGAATCGGCGTCCGGGCGGTCGGTGCGGGCCAGGGTGAACTCGAGGCCGTCGGGGCCCAGGGCGTCGGTGAGCTGGGCGCGTACCAGATCGGACTTGGACTCGATCTCGAGCCCGCACAGCACGAACGTCATCGCGTTGCGGAAGCCGCCCAGCGAGTTGACGCCGACCTTCAGCGAGGGCGGCGGCGGGGCGCCGCGGACGCCCGAGACGCGCACCCGGTCCGGCCCGTCGGCGGCCAGGCGGATGGAGGCGAAGTCGGCGACCACGTCGGGCCCGGCGTACGCGGGCGTGCCGATCTCGTAGAGCAGCTGCGCGGTCACCGTCTCCACCGTCACCGCCCCGCCGGTGCCCGGGTGCTTGGTGATCACCGCGGAGCCGTCGGCGTGCAGTTCGGCGAGCGGGAAGCCGGGGCGGCGGGCGCGGTCGGGCAGCTCGGTGAAGAACGCGTAGTTGCCGCCCGTCGCCTGGGCCCCGCACTCCAGCACGTGCCCGGCGACCGTGGCCCCCGCGAGCGCGTCGAGGTCGTCGCGGGTCCAGCCGAAGCGGGCGATGCCGGGGCCGACGACCAGCGAGGCGTCGGTGACCCGGCCGGTGACCACGATGTCCGCGCCCGCGTTCAGGCACTCGGCGATGCCGAAGGCGCCGAGGTACGCGTTGGCGGTGAGTCCCGGCACCAGCGCGTTCACGTCGTCGCCCTCCACGTGCGCGACGGCCACGTCCAGGCCGAGCCGCGCGGCGAGGGCCCGCACGGCGTCGGCGAGCCCGGCCGGGTTCAGCCCGCCGGCGTTGGTCACCAGGCGGACGCCGCGCTCCTGGGCACTTCCGATGACGGACTCCAGCTGGCGCAGGAAGGTCTTGGCGTATCCGGTCGCCGGGTCCTTGAGCCGGTCCCGGCCGAGGATGAGCATCGTGAGCTCGGCCAGGTAGTCGCCGGTGAGCACGTCGAGCTCGCCGCCGTCGAGCATCTCGCGCCAGGCCGTGGCCCGGTCGCCGTAGAACCCGGACGCGTTGCCGATCCTGAGTGTCATCGGGTCCTCGCACGCGGCTCGCGCTTGGCTCCCGGCGGGCCCGCGAACGCCTGCGCCACGCAGAGCCAGGCGGCCGCGTGGTCGCCGGTCGCCTGCAACGCCAGGTCGGCCGGGTGCCGCCGCTGGGTCACCAGCAGGCAGAAGTCCAGGATCGGGCCCGCCACGCGATCGCCGGACGCCTCCGGCCCGAAGGTCACCAGGTCGTCGCCCAGGCTCAGCTCCACGCGGAAGGGGGCCGGCGGGGCCGGTTGCCCGTGGCTGGCGAAGCCGTGGCCGATCGTCCGGTACCCGATGAAGGCGACGTGCCGCAGTCGCTCGGTCGGGCGCAGGTGCTCCCGCGCGCGCTCGTCGTCCGGGAACGTCTCGGCGATGTCGCGCCCGTGCGCCCAGGTCTCCATGATCCGCGCCGTCGCGCACGAGACGGGCGACATCGCGGGGCCGAACCAGGGCCGTTTCTCTCCCGGGGGTACCTGTCGCAGCGCCTCGGCCAGCGCCGCGCGCCCGGCCCGCCAGCGCGCCAGCAGCTCGTCCGGCGGCGCGACGCCCGCGGCCGCGGCCCGATCCACGTAGGTCAGCGGGTCGTCCAGCGACTCCGACAGCCGCGCGTAGAAGCCGTCCGGGTCCGCGTTGGCCAGCGTGGCCGCCTCGTCCGTCCAGTGCAGGTGCGCGATCTGGTGCGCCACGCTCCAGCCGGGCGCGGGCGTCGGGCGGCTCCACTGCTGCGGGTCGAGGCCGCCGACCAGCCGGTCGAGCGCCTCCGACTCCGCCGCCAGGTCTCGCAGCACCTCGTCGAGCTGCATGGTCGCGCCTCCTATATCAGCTTCGCCAGCTGGTGCTTCCAGGCCGCGAGGAGCAGGGTGCGGCGCGGGGTGTCGTCGGTGAGCAGATTCGCCACGCCCAGCCCGCGCAGCAGGTCGAGCGTCGCCTGCACGGCCTCGCGCACGCCCGGCCGCGACTCGTCCGCGCCCAGCACGTCGACGGTGAGCCGGTGCATCTCGCGGCCGACCCGCGCCTCGAGCGGCACGAGCGCGTCGCGCAGCTCGGGGTCGGTGCGCGCGGCGACCCAGACCTCCAGGGCCGCGACGAACAGCGGGCCGGTGAACGCGGCCGCGAGCAGCTCGATGACCCGGTCCAGGCGCTCCTCGCGGTCGCCGGTCAGCGCGGCGGCCTCGACCCGGATCTCCTCGGCCCGGCGCTCGGCCAGGTGCTGGACGGCGGCCAGCACCAGGGCGGCGCGGGTGGGGTAGTGGTGCAGCTGGGCGCCGCGGGAGACGCCGGCGCGCTCGGCGATGACCGTGGTGGTGGCGCCGGACCAGCCGAACTCGTAGAGGCACTCGACGGTGGCCTCGAGCAGGCGCCGCTGCGTGACCCGGCTGCGTTCCTGCATGCCTCCCAGGGTCCTCGTCCAAAAACAAACAGTCAAGACTGATTGTTTTCCGGGTCGAAAAAAGCCGCCCGGGGTGTCTGGGCGGCCTTTTCTTCTCGGAGCTGTCCGGTTTCTTCTCCTAGTGCGGTGAGGGTGACCAGCGGCGGACCTGGCAGCGTCGGCGCGCAGCGCCCAGCGGTGCCTGGCGGGAGCGACGGTCGTGCCCCCGGCGGACCCGAGTCATGCTCCGCCAGTGCCCTCTGCCAGTGCCCTCTGCCAGTGCCCTCTGCCCAAGCCGGTCGCGCTCAGACGCGGGCGCGGCGGGCCAGGCGCTCGGGGTCCATGATGATCACGCTCTTGCCGTCCAGCCGCAGCCAGCCGCGGGAGGCGAAGTCGGCCAGGGCCTTGTTGACCGTCTCCCGGGAGGCGCCGACGAGCTGGGCCATCTCCTCCTGCGTGAGGTCGTGGTTGACCCGCAGCACGCCGCCGTCGCGGGTGCCGAAGCGGCCCGCCATCTGCAGCAGCGTCTTGGCCACGCGGCCGGGCACGTCGGTGAAGATGAGGTCGGCCAGCGAGTCGTTGGTGCGGCGCAGGCGGCGGGCCAGCACGCGCAGCAACTGCTCGGCGATCTCCGGCCGGTTGGTCAGCCACGGCCGCAGCGCCTGCTTGCGCAGCCGGGCCAGCCGCGTGTCGAGCACGGCGGTGGCGGTGGCGGTGCGCGGGCCGGGGTCGAACAGCGAGAGCTCGCCGACCATGTCGCTCGGGCCCATCACGGCGATCAGGTTCTGCCGGCCGTCGGCCGCCCGGCGCCCGACCTTGATCTTGCCGGACAGCACGATGTAGAGACTGTCGCCCGGCTCGCCCTCGCTGAACACGACCTCGCCCTTGCGGACGTCGATCGTCTCCATCTCCTTGGCGAGCGATTCCGCGGCGTCGGCCTCGACCCCCTGGAAGATTCCGCTCCGCGCCAGTGTCTCGTCCATCGCGTCCACCTCGTATCCTCGGCGCGTCCTCTCCTCTGCGAAGCGATCGCGCGAACGCCAGTTTATGCATACGGGATCGCGTTCACCGAGGGTGGGCAGGCGGAGATGGTACCGCGCGACCTGCGGCTGGGTCGTCCTCCGCAAGGGCGGCCCGCCGTTCGCGGGGGTGCGATATCTTCGCGTCGGACACAACCGACCCGTGCTCACCGTGAGCGCGGAGCGTCGCCGAGTGGTGGAGTGGATCGCATGACGGTGTACGGCGGACCCTCCCGCTGGCCGGACGAGCAGCCCGAGCAGCCGGAGCGGCGCGGCCCTGCGCCCTCTCACCCTGAGCAACCGACGGGACCGGCCGGAGGTTACGGGGCGCCCACGGGTCGTTTCGACGGATTCGCGGCGGGCCGCAACCCGCGCCAAGAGCCCACCCCGGAGGCCGGTTCCGGCAACGTCTGGGGCGGCTCGTTCGGCGGCGACCGCACCGGCCCGGTCTCCGGTCAAGTCTACGGCTCCCCGCCGGTCGCGCCACTGTTCGAGCCGGCGCCCGGGCAGCAGCGGCGCCCCGAGGACCTCTACTCCGCCCGGGCCTACGAGCCCGAGGAGCGCGCGGGCCGGCGCAAGCTGCCGCTGCCCGGCGATCCGCCGCCCGTCCGCGCCGGCGGCGGCCGGCGCACCGCGATCATCCTGGGCGCGGTGGCCGCCGTGGTCATCGGCGCCGGCACCGCGGGCGCGGCCACCTTCCTCGGCGGCGGCGACGACAAGCCCGCCTCGACCCAGGGCCCGGCCCAGGGCCCGAAGGGCGGCGGCGGCTCCGACGCGGCCGGCGGCGGCTCGTCCGCGCCCGCCGCCGGCGCGGTCCCCGGCCCGGCCGAGGGCATCACGCTGAGCGCGACCGGCGACATCGTCATGGGCATGGCCCCGGGCGGGCTGCCGCCGAACAACGGCAAGGGGTTCTTCGACCCGGTGAAGGAATACCTGGTCGCGGACTTCCAGATGGGCAACCTCGAGCAGGTCCTGACCGACGACACCGGCGTGGGCAAGTGCTCGGCCGACACCGCCGGCAAGACCTGCTTCGCCTTCCGCACCCCGCCCGCCTACGTGCAGAACCTCACGGACGCCGGCTTCAAGATGATGAACATGGCCAACAACCACGCCTACGACTACGGCGAGGTCGGCTACAAGAACTCGCAGAAGACGCTGGACGGGGCCGGCATCAAGTACACCGGCTGGCCGGGCGACATCTCCGTCGGCGAGGCCAAGGGCGTGAAGATCGCGGTGATCGGGTTCGCCTCCTACAAGTGGTCGAACCTGTGCTCCGACCTCGACGCCGCGGAGAAGATCGTCAAGGAGGCCACGACCAAGGCCGACCTCGTGGTCGTGCAGGTCCACATGGGCGCCGAGGGCTCCGACAAGACCCACGCGAAGAACGAGACCGAGATGTTCCTCGGCGAGAACCGCTGCAACCCGGTCGCCTTCAGCCACCGCGTCGTCGACGCCGGCGCCGACCTGGTCATCGGGCACGGGCCGCACGTGATGCGCGCGATGGAGTTCTACAAGGGGCGGCTGATCGCCTACAGCCTCGGCAACTTCGCGGGCTACAAGGCGCTGTCCTACAACGGGACGGTCGGCATCGGCGGCGTGCTGAAGGTGACGCTGCTCGGCGACGGTACGTTCAAGGCCGGGACGCTCACCGCCACCTACATGGTCGCGCCCGGGCTGCCCAAGCCCGACCCGAAGAAGCAGGCCATCCCGTTCGTCTCCAACCTGACGAAGCAGGACTTCCCGAAGACGGGCGCCCAGATCGCGGGGGACGGCACGATCACGCAGCCCGCCGCCTCCTGACGCGTCCGGGCTGGGCGGACCGAACGCTTGGTCGACTGTGACGGAGTCGCTCGATCGGGGGCCGTACCGGGCGACGTATTGTCGTTGCGTGACCGAGACCGCGTTGGCGTTGAAGCGGCGGGCGCGGCGGATGGGCCGCGCCCTCGTGACGATCCACCCCGACGCGCACTGCGAGCTCGACTTCACCAACCCGCTCGAGCTCGCCGTCGCCACCATCCTGTCCGCCCAGTGCACCGACGAGCGCGTCAACCAGGTGACGCCGAAGCTGTTCGCGCGGTATCCGGACGCCGCCGCGTACGCCGCGGCCGACCCGATCGAGATGCAGGAGCTCATCAAGCCGACCGGCTTCTTCCGCAACAAGACCGACTCGCTCATCGGGCTCGGGCAGGCGCTGGTGCAGCGGCATGACGGTGAGGTACCGGGGACGCTGAACGAGCTCGTCGCGCTGCCCGGGATCGGGCGCAAGACCGCCAACGTGATCCTCGGCAACGCCTTCGACGTGCCCGGGATCACCGTCGACACCCACTTCCAGCGCCTGGTTCACCGCTGGAAGTGGACCGACGAGACCGACCCGGTGAAGATCGAGTTCGCCGTCGCGGTGCTGTTCGCGCCGCGGGACTGGACGATGCTCTCGCACCGGATGATCTTCCACGGCCGCCGCGTCTGCCACGCGCGCAAACCGGCCTGCGGGGCGTGCACGCTGCGGAAAGACTGCCCGTCGTACGGTCTGGGCCCGACCGAGGTGGAGGCGGCCATCAAGCTGCTCAAGGGCCCGCGCGCGGGCGAGCTCGCGGAGCTGGTCCTGTGAGGCGGCTCCGTCTCGCCGCGGCCCTGCTCGCAACGGTCGCGGCGCTCGCGGCCTGCACCGCGGACGTGAAGGCCCCTTCGGCCGGCGACACCGCGGCGAGCACCGGCCCGCGCTGCATCGAGAAGGCCGCCGAGTCCGCCCCGGCGTCGGCGGCCAACGGCCCGCTGTTGCCGGCCATGGCGCTGCCCTGCTTCGACGGCGGCCGGTTCATCGACGTGGCCGACCTCGGCTCCGAGCCGACGATCGTGAATCTGTGGGCCTCGTGGTGCCCGCCGTGCCGCGAGGAGCTGCCCGCGCTCGAGCAGGTCGCGGCGGCCGGGAAGGTGCGCGTGGTCGGCATCGTCACCAAGGACCGCCACGACCAGGCCCAGTCCGTGATCGCGGACGCGAAGCTGACCTTCCCGATGCTGGAGGACCAGGGCCAGCAGTTCGCGGTGGCGGCGAGCCCGCTGGTGTCCAAGGCGCTGGTCACGCTGCCCTCCACGCTGTTCGTGGCCCCGGGCGGGCACATCGTGTACGCCTACCAGGGCCCGGCGCTCACCGCGGACAAGCTGCGGGAGCTGGCCCGGCAGCATCTGGGGGTGACCGCGTGACCGAGCTGTCGACCGAGCTTCCCACTGAGCTGCCCGGCTGGTTCGAGCCGCTGCTCACCAACATCCGCAACACCGACGCGGCCGACTTCACGCGCCTGCCCACGCCCGACGGGGAGGGCCGCCGGCAGAGCGCGGTGCTCGTGCTCTTCGGCGAGGACCCCGCCACCGGCCCCGACATCCTGCTGCTCCAGCGCGCCGCGGACATGCGCAACCACGCCGGCCAGCCCGCGTTCCCCGGCGGCGCGGTCGACCCGGGCGACGCCGACTCGATCGCGTGCGCGCTGCGCGAGGCCGAGGAGGAGGTCGGTCTGGACGCGAGCTCGGTCGAGGTCATCACGACCCTGCCGACGCTGTGGATCCCGGTGAGTAACTTCCTCGTCACACCCGTCCTCGCCTGGTGGCGCGAGCCGCACCCGGTCGGCCCGGCCGACCCGCGCGAGGTGGCCCGCGTCGAGCGCCTCCCCATCCGCGAGCTGGTCGACCCCGCCCACCGCCTGCGGCTTCGCCACCCCAGCGGCTGGATCGGCCCGGCGTTTCGGATTCACGACATGTTGGTCTGGGGCTTCACCGCCGGCGTGCTGTCCACGCTGCTGGAACTCGGCGGATGGGCGGTGGAGTGGCCGACCGGCAGGGTTGAGGAGATGCCGACATCTGGTGCCGCACCTGTACGTTGAATGCGTGTCCGGCAGCGTGATCGACCTCGTCCTCCTGCTCCTCATGGTGATGTTCGCTATCAACGGATATCGCCAGGGTTTTCTTGTGGGTCTGCTGTCATTCGTCGGCTTCTTCGGGGGCGCGCTGCTCGGCCTGCAGCTCGGCCCGCTGCTCGCCGAGCAGTTCTTCTCCTCCGACCAGGCCCGCGTGGTCGTGTCGCTCTCCGCGGTCTTCGGCCTCGCCGTCGCCGGCCAGGCCCTCGCGAGCTTCGTCGGCAACCGGCTGCGCAACGCGATCGTCAGCCGTAACGCCCAGGCCGTCGACAACGCGGGCGGAGCCGTCGTCTCGGTCGTGGCCGTGCTCCTCGTCGTCTGGCTGGTCGCCGCCCCGTTGAGCACGTCGTCGCTGCCCTGGCTGGCCCGCTCGGTCAGCAACTCGATCATCCTGAACGTGGTCGACAAGGCGATGCCGGCCCAGGCCGACGCGCTCTCCCAGGCGCTGCGCGACACCGTGGACACCCGCGGCTTCCCGGACGTGTTCGACGGCCTCTCGCCGACCCGGGTCAAGGAGGTCTCCCCGCCGGACCCGAAGCTCGCGGGCTCCGAGCTGGTCAAGAGCGCCAAGAAGTCCGTGGTCAAGGTCCTCGGCCAGGCCCCGAGCTGCTCGCGGCGCATCGAGGGCTCCGGCTTCGTCTACTCGCAGAACCGCGTCATGACCAACGCCCACGTCGTGGCCGGCACCAAGACCGTGAGCGTCCTCGTCGACGGCTCCTCGCGCCCGCTGCCCGCGACCGTGGTCGCCTACGACCCGAAGCGGGACATCGCGGTCCTCTACGTCAAGAGCCTCAACGCCCCGGTCCTGCCCTTCGCCGCGAAGAAGGCCGAGTCCAACGACGACGCGATCGTGCTCGGCTACCCGCTCGACGGGCCGTACGACGCGCAGTCGGCCCGCATCCGCGACCACCGCGACATCACCGGCCCGGACATCTACGACAAGGACAAGGTGACCCGGGAGATCTACACGATCCGGGCGCTGGTCCGCTCCGGCAACTCGGGCGGCCCGCTGCTCTCCACCGACGGCGAGGTCATCGGGGTCATCTTCGCCGCGGCGGCGGACGATCCGCAGACGGGCTTCGCGGTGACGGCGGACGAGGCGTCGCAGGTCGCCGAGGCGGGCAAGCAGCACACGGACCCGACGCAGACGGGGGAGTGCGCCTAGCCTTCCGGTCTCCTGCGTCATGGCATTCGGACGCAGGACCTTTGGCATCGGCTGCCCGCTGCTCGCGTTTTGCGGCTCACCCGGCGGCGCGCTGCTCGCGGTTCTGGCGTCTTGCGTGGCGGCGCGTGTCTGGGGCTTTGAGCGGCGGCGGCTACAGCGTGGTCGAGTGCCGGGCGCGGCGGCGGTGATGGAGTAGTACGCCGGAAGCTCCCGCGATGGAGATCACCAGCACCGCCGTGAGGCCCGCGACCGCGCCGGCCTCCGTGCGCGCGTCGCTCGCCAGCTGCCGCAGATCCGGCTCCGCGGACGTGCTCGGCATCGGCGCCGCCCCGCCCGGCCGCAGCGGCCCGGCCTGCTCGGCCTCCGCCTCGTCGCCGGCCGGGGCCGCCTCCGGTCCCGGCCCCGAGGCGTCCTCGGCGAGCGGGTTGGTCGCGACCTCGCCGACGGTGTCGCGCAGCGCCGCGACCGGGTCCACCTCGCCGTAGCCGAACCGGTCGTCGCGCCCCTTGGGCCCGAGGTCCTTGGCCGTGCCGATGAGCCGGTTGATGACGTTCGCGGCGCTCATCTTCGGGAACCGGGCGCGCACCAGCGAGGCCGCCCCGGCCACAAGGGGGGTCGCGAAGCTGGTGCCCTGGACCTGCCAGTACCCGCCGCCGGGCTTCGCCCCGATGAGATCCACCGCGGGCGCGGTCAGCACCGTCTCGGGCCCGGTGAGCGAGCCGGACCAGAGCACGTCACCCTTGGAGGTCTTGGTCCGCGCGCCGAGGCCGGCCACCGCCACGACCCCGGGCTCCCGCGCCGGATACCACACCTGGTGGATCGACGGGTCGGTGGCGATGTTGCCGGTACAAGCGACAACCACGACATCGTGCGCCGCCGCGTACTGCAGCGCCTCCGCGATCGCCTCGCTGCGCAGCGCCCCGCCGAGCGAAAGGTTGATCACCGAGGCCCGGTGATCCACCGCCCAGCGCACCGCCTTCGCCACGACGCCCGGATCGTCATACTTGTTCGCCTCGTCCAGGACCCGGATCGGCAGGATCTTGGCCCCGGGCGCGATCCCCCCGGCGCCCGAACGATCCCGGTTGTTGCCCGCGATGAGGGCGGCAACGGTCGTACCGTGCCCGACCGGATCGACCTTCCCCTCGTCCCCCGCCGCGGGGTCGACGAGGTCGAGTCCCGGCAGCACCTGCCCGGCGAGATCCGGGTGGGTCGCGTCCACCCCGCTGTCGATGACGGCGACGATCACGCCCTTCCCGGTCGAGACCTTCCAGGCGTCCCGCGCGTCGAGGGCGGTGAGCTGCCACTGCTCGCTGCGGGCCTCGAAGGCGACCGCGGCCACCGGCCCAACCCCGACTCCCACCGCACAGGCGAGCGCCGCCGACAGCCCCAGAGCAAGGGCACGGCCGGCGGCGCGGGCGATGGAGGTGAGCGCGATGGAGACATTCTGGACCGTCTTGGTCGGATCTGTCAGGCCCCCGGCCACACCTCGCCGAAAGGTGGTAACCCATTCGGCTCGGTGACGCCCACCCAGCAGTGCTTACCCCTTCCCTCCGCACGCAGACGGTCGCCGCTCGACCCACAGCCGCTGCGACCGCCGGCCGACTCACACCGCGCGGGGGAGCGCTCGGCCGTAACTCTGGCTCGGCGAGCGTCTCCACTCCGCACAGATCTGGCAGCCGCGCCGGGTTGGTCCGAGGCGTTTGGCGCGCGCGGCCAGCAGGGCACGGCGAGGTGGGGCGTGCGGTTCGAGGTGTCTGCGTGCGGCCCGGCAGGTGCGGCGGCGCGCGGCGGGGGTGCGGTTCGAGGCGTTTGCGTGCGGCCCGGCAGGTGCGGCGGCGCGCGGCGGGCGGTTCGGGCCGTCGGTGCGCGGCCTGGCTGATGCGGCCCGGCTCGGCATAGTCGAGCCCTGCTGCTGCTCAGCTCCACCTAGTCCAACCCCGATGGATGCTCCGGGCGTGACCCGCCCGGCGCGCACCACGGCTCGCCACGACCTCGGCGAGCGCGACCAGCTGGGCGCCGCGGTGCCCAGCATCAATCGGCCCAGTCAGGCGTGGACCAGCCCGAGCCTGCGCGCGCCTGGCATGGCCTGGCTCGGCTGGCGCGGCCAGCCTGACGCGGCCGACCTGGCCCTGCGCGGCCCAGCCGGGCGCGGCCCGATCCAGTCGGCCCGGGCCGCGGCGGAGGGCTCAGGCGACGGGGCAGTCGGCGATCTGAATAAGCGTGCCACTCTCCTTCCGCGTGACCAGCCGAGCGCGCCCCGGCGGCAGAACGCTGAACCGCACATTGTTCAAGGCAAGACTCTCGTCGCGGTCGCCCGACATGAGCACGACCGGCGAAGCGAGCTCGCGCAGTCGCTGCAGCACCGGCTCGAAGAGCGCGCGCCCCACGCCACCGCTGTGCCGGGCGACGATCAGGTGCAGCCCGATGTCGCGGGCCTGCGCGAGGTAGGGCAGCAGCGGCGTGAGCGGGTTCCCGGCGGCCGTCGGCACCAGGTCGTAGTCGTCGACGAGCACGAAGCACTGCGGCCCGGTCCACCAGCTGCGGTTGCGCAGCTGGTCCTCGGTCACGTCCGGGCCGGGCAGTCGCCGCTGCATGTAGTCCGCGACCGAGGCGATGAGGTCGACGGTCTGCTGCGTCCCCGTGCCGTAGCCGATCAGGTGCTCCGTCCGCACCGCCCCGAGCAGGCTGCGCCGATGGTCGATCAGCACGATCCGCGCCTCCTCCGGCGTGAACCGGGCGCTGATCGAGGTCGCCAGGCCGCGCAGCAGCGTCGACTTGCCGCACTCGGCGTCGCCGAAGGCCAGCAGGTGCGGCTCGACCGCGAAGTCGATGCGCACCGGGCGCAGGTCGGACTCGGCGATGCCGATCGGCAGCGCGAGCGGGTTCTCCGGGTCGGCGTCGCCGGCGATCTCGGACCAGGGCACCGACGCGGGCAGCATCCGCACCGGCCGGGCGGGCGCGCCGGGCCAGGCCGAGGCGATCGTCCGCACCAGCTCGCCGGGCTCGGCCCCGTTCAGCCGCGGCTGCACCACGAGCAGGTGCAGCCCTTCCTGCGTCATCCCGCGCCCCGGCGTCTCGAGCGGCACGGCCGCAGCCGCCCGGCGCTGGCCGAGCGAGTCGCCGGGGTCGCCGAGCCGCAGCTCGATCCGCGCTCCGAGCAGGTCGCGGAGGCCGGACTGGAAATCCATCCAGCGCGAGGCGGAGACGACCACGTGGATGCCGTAGGACAGCCCGCGCGTGGCGATGTCGACCACCACCGCCACGAGATCCTCGTAGTCCTTGCGCACGCTGGGCCAGCCGTCGACGACCAGGAACACGTCGCCCCAGCCGTCGTCGGGGCTCCCGGGCCCGCCGGCCGCGCGCCGCCGCCGGTAGGTGGGCATCCCGTCGATCCCGGCCGCGGCGAAGCGCTGCTCGCGCGCCGCGAGCAGGGCGGCGACCTCGCCGATCGTGCGCCGGACCGCGTTGGCGTCCAGGCGCCCCGCGACCCCGCCGACGTGGGGCAGCTCCCGCAGCCCGGCGAGCTGGCCGCCGCCGAAGTCCAGGCAGTACACCTGGATCTCCTCCGGCGTGTGGGTGAGCGCCAGGGCCGTGACCAGCGTGCGCAGCGCCACCGACTTGCCGCTGTGCGGCCCGCCGACCACCGCGACGTGCCCTTGGGCGCCGTCGAGCCGGAACCACAGCACGTCCCGGCGCTGCTCGAGCGGGTTGTCGATGAGCGCGACCGGCACCTGCAGCGACCCCTGCAGCTGGGGGCTGGTGACGGTCAGCCCGCGGCCGGGGTCGACCGTCAGCGGCCCGAGCACGTCGTCCAGCGGTGCCGAGGGGGCCAGCGGCGGCAGCCAAACCTGATGCGCGGGCACGCCCCGCCCGGCGAGCTGGTCGACGATGATGTCGAGCAGGCTCTCGCCCTCCGGCGCCACGGACGGCTCCAGCTCGGGCCTGGGCGCGGTCGGCGCGGGCACGTACCGCGTCCCGTATGCCATCACCCGCGGCCGCCCATCGCCGCCGGAGCTCGCCGCGGCCCGCCCCGCCCGCCGCCACACCCCGCCGACGTAGGCGCCCTTGAACCGGGTCAGCGGCTCGGTGCCGGACTTGAGGATGCCGTGCCCGCCGGGCTTCTTCGGCAACTCGTACGCGTCCGGCACCCCCAGCACCGTCCGCGACTCGAGCGAGTTGAAGGTGCGCAGGCCGATGCGATACGACAGGTGCGTGTCCAGCCCGCGCAGCCGGCCCTCCTCCAGCCGCTGCGAGGCGAGCAGCAGGTGGATGCCCAGCGACCGGCCCACCCGCCCGATCTGCACGAACAGGTCGATGAAGTCCGGCTTGGCCTCCAGCAGCTCGCTGAACTCGTCGACGACGACCAGCAGGCTCGGCAGCGGGGCCAGCGGCGTACCCCCGGCCCGCGCTCGCTCGTAGTCGCGGACCGAGTCGTAGTCGCCCGCCCGGCGCAGCACTTCCTGGCGGCGGACCACCTCGCCGGTGATCGCGTCGGTCATGCGGTCGACCAGCAGCAGCTCCGAGCGCAGGTTGGAGATGAACGCCGCGACGTGCGGGAGGCGGTCCATCCGGGCGAATGTCGCGCCGCCCTTGTAGTCGATGAGCACGAAGTTGAGCGTCTCGGACGAGTGCGTCGCGGCGAGGCCGAGCACCAGCGTGCGCAGCAGCTCCGACTTGCCGGAGCCGGTCGCCCCGATGAGCAGCCCGTGCGGGCCCATGCCGTCCTCGGCCGACTCCTTGAGGTCCAGGTCGACCGGCTGGCCCTGCTGCCCGACGCCGATCGCGATGCGCAGCCGGTCGCGGTGCGGCCGCGGCGCCCACGACTTCGCGGGGTCCAGCGTCTCCGGGTCGCCGATCTCCAGCAGCGCCGGGAAGTCCAGCTCGGCGCCGGCCTCCCGCCCCTCGCCCGGCGGTCCGTCGAGGCCGGTCGTGACCGCCAGCCGCAGCGGCGCGAGCCGGCGGGCGACGGCCTCGGCCTCGGCGACGTCGAGCGCGTCGACGACCCCGATCGCCGGCGGCGGCTCGGCGACGTCGTGGTCGGCGGTGATCGTGGCGAGCCGGCCGCCGACGGTCTCCAGGACGATCGCGGACCGGTCGAGCAGCCGCGGCGGCTCCCGGTCGAGGTCCACGATGGTCACCCCGTCGATGCCGCCGTCGGTGCCCAGGTGCGCGCTGCCGGACAGGTCGCCGCCGTCGAGCACCACCACGATGTAGGGCGCGGCCGGCGGCCCCTCCCGCTCGGCGTCGAACCGGCCGCGGCTGCGCAGGAGGTCGTCGAGGCGCTCCTCGAGCTCCCCGGCGGTCTCGGCGAAGAGGCGGACCGGGCCGAGCGCGTCGGCCCGGGTCGGGTGCAGGGCGTGGGGCAGCCACTTCGTCCACTCCCACCACGCGCGCCGGTCGGGCCCCGCGCAGACCGCGACGAGCAGGTCGTCGGGGGCGTGGAACACCGTGAGGTGGGCGAGGACGGCCCGGGCCAGCGCCCGCGCCGGGTCGTGCTCGCCGGTCGGACCGGAGGCGGCCCGCCCGGCGCGCAGGTGGACGCGGGCGAAACTGCGCAGGGAGACGGCCACCGGGAGGCCGGGGACCACCGAGTAGGCGTCGAGGAACCGCCGCAGCGCGGCCGCGGTCATCGGCTCCAGGTCCTGCAACGGGCGGGTCGTCGGCGGGATGAGCGGGGTGGCGAGGGTCTGCGGGCCGGTGGCGACCCGCACGATGCCGAAGTCACCGTCGGTCGCCCGCCGCTCCCACAGGCGATAGCCGTCGACCGACGACCAGAGCGCGTGCGGGTCCGGGTGCCGGTAGTGCAGGCCGGTGCGCTGCCGGGCCGCGGTCTCGCGGACGCGCCGGCGCAACTGGGCGAGGTGGCGCAGGTATTCGCGGCGCGCCACGACCATCTCGGCCTTCTTCGGCGAGCCGGCGCCGGTGGACGTCAACAGCATGCCGAGCGTCGAGAAGCCGAAGATGGCGCCGATGACATAGGAATATGTCCCGCCCTCGCGCCCGGCGAAGAGCAGGGCCGTCGCGACGGTGCCGGTGAGCATCGGCACCACCTGCACCAGCTGCTGCCAGCGCGACGCGGGGGCCGGCGGGAGCTCCGGCGGGGCGGCCACGACGATCTCCCCGCTCGGGATCTCCGGAGCGGGCCGGCGCGGGGAACGCTTCACGACGACCGTGGTCACGCCGGAAACCCTAAGTGAGGGGTACGACACTTTTCCGCCCCGGACCATTGATCGTGACGACTTCTTCACGCTGTGGAATCGGCGGGCGCTCGGGGGCGACGCGTCCCGACGGATCGTGGTAGTTCTATGCCCATGTCGACTGCCGCGGCCGGTCTGGCCCGCATCACGATCAACGCGCCCGGGCGGCGCGTCGATGTTGCGGTGCCTGATGCGGTACCGCTGGCTGAATTGCTTCCCGAGCTGCTGCAGCATGCGGGCGACGGGCTCGCCGACGACGGTGAACGGCACGGCGGCTGGCTGCTGCGGCGGGCCGACGGCACCACGCTGTCGGCCGCCGCCGGGCTGGCGGGGCAGGGGGTGCGCGACGGCACCGTCCTGCACCTGGTCCCGGCCCGCACCGGCTGGCCGGAGCTGGAATACGACGACGTGGTCGAGGCCATCGCCGCGGGCGCGCGGCGGCAGGGCCTGCCATGGGGGCCGGCCGCGACCCGGGCGGCCGCGATCGGGGCCGCCGGGGCCGGGCTGCTCGTCGCGCTGATCGCCGTCGTCCGGGCCGACCTGCCCCTGGTCGCCGCGGCCGTCGCCGCCGGGCTGCTGCTGGCCGGCGTCACGGCGTCGCGGGCCTACGGCGACGCGCTGGTCGGAGCGAACCTGGCCGCCTTCGCGCTGCCGTTCGCGGCCGCCGGCGGCTGGCTGGCGGCGCCCGCGGCCGCCGCGCCGGCGGCCCGCGCGCTGCTCGGGGCCGTGGCGCTCCTGCTCGCCGCGCTCGTCGGCGCCGTCGGCGTCGCGCACCTGATGCGCCTGTTCGCGGCCGGCGCGACCGTGGGCGTGCTCGGCTCGCTGACCGGGCTGCTCGCCACCGCGACCCGTCCGGCCGCCGCGGCTGCGGTGCTGCTCGCCGTGCTGGTGGCGGGCGTGGCCGGGCTGCCGCTGCTGGCCATCCGGCTCGGCCGCCTGCCGATGCCGGTCGTGGCCACGCCGGCCGGCCTCTCCCCGGGCGGGCGCGGGCCGGCCGCCGACCGGGGCCGGATCTTCGCCGCCGTCGCGCGTACCGACGAGCTGCTCACGGGCATGCTGCTCGGGCTCGCCGCGGCCGCCGTGGGCGGGTCGGTCGTGCTCGCCCGGTCCGGGGACATCTCCGGCACCGTGCTCGTCGCGGTCGCCGCGACCGCGCTGCTGCTGCGGGCCCGCACCTTCCTGACCATCCGGCAACGGCTGCCGCTCATCGTGGCCGGGGTGGCGGGTTTCGCCCTGCTCGCGCTGTTCGCCGGATTCGAGGCCCGGATCGTCGCTGCCGTGGCGCCGCTGGTGGCGCTCGGCGTCGCCGTGGCGGGAGCGCGGGCCGCGTCGCATCCGGCCTCGCCCTACCTCGGGCGAGCGGCGGATCTGCTCGACACCCTGTGCGTGGTCGCGATGGTGCCGCTCGCCTGCGCGGTTTTCGGGTTGTACGGCTTGTTCCTATGAAACGCGAAGGCGCCCGGTGTCGGACGACCGGGCGCCTTCGCGGTGACCCGCCGGTCTAGTCGACCGGGCGGGCGATCGGGGCCACGCCGGGGTCGTGGTACGTGCCCGCGGCGATGGCCTCGGCATAACGGCGCCGGGACTCGGCGATCTCCGCCTCCGCCTCGACGCGACCGACCCAGGTCGCGCCCTCGACGCTCTTGCCGGGCTCGAGGTCCTTGTAGACCTCGAAGAAGTGCTGGATCTCCAGGCGGTCGAACTCGCCGAGGTGGTGGATGTCCCGCAGGTGCTCCAGCCGCGGGTCGTCGGCCGGGACGCACAGGACCTTGTCGTCGCCGCCCTTCTCGTCCGTCATGCGGAACATCCCGATCGCCCGGGAACGGATCAGGCAGCCCGGGAAGGTCGGGGACTGCACGAGCACGAGCGCGTCGAGCGGGTCCTCGTCCTGGCCGAGCGTGCCCTCGATGTAGCCGTAGTCGGCCGGGTACTGCGTCGAGGTGAACAGAGTCCGGTCCAGCCGGATCCGGCCAGTGGCGTGGTCGACCTCGTACTTGTTGCGCTGACCCTTGGGGATTTCGACCGTGACGTCGAAGTCCATCTGACGACTCCTCACCCTCGCACCGCTGCGCCGACCATTAGTCTCGCGTACGGCACGGTGGGGCATCGCGGGGAGGGTCGGATGGCGAGGGAAACACCACAACGACGCGCCGGGGCCGGCCTGATCGCCGCCGTCGTCGCGCTGGTCCTGGCGCTCGGCGCGGCCCTGGCCTCGGTCTTCGCCGGAACGCAGATCGTCAATGGGCTCGGCCTCGCGGGCGGGCAGAAGACGCACTGGACGGACGGGACGGCCCCGGCCGCGCCGCCGGCGGTGCTCGCCGCGGCGGACGCCCAGGCCCCGATGCCGACCCAGGGCGGGGTCACCTCGGCGCTGCAGTCGCTGCTGACCGTGCCCCAGCTCGGGCCACACATCACCGCGTCGGTCGTGGACGTCTCGACCGGGCAGACCATCTACTCCTCGGAGCCGGACGCGGCGATGACCCCGGCCTCGACCACCAAGCTCGTGACCGCGGCGGCGGTGCTGGCGGCGCGGGGGCCCGCGTACCGCATCGAGACCAAGGCGGTCGCGGGCACGCAGCCGGGCGAGGTCGTGCTCGTCGCGGGCGGCGACCCGACGCTCGCGGTCTTCCCGACGTCGTACTACCCCGGCGCCGCCCGCATCGACGATCTCGCCAAGCAGGTGAAAGAGGCGCTCGGCGGCCAGGCCCCCACCAAGGTGACCTACGACGTCAGCCTCTACACCGGCTCCGGCATCGGGCCGGGCTGGGACGCCGACGCGACGACCGGCGGCTCCGGTGCCGTGATGACGCCGATCATGACCGAGGGCGGACGGCAGAAGCAGCAGAAGTACGCCCAGCGGTACCCGAAGCCCGATCTTCAGGCGGCTCAGGCATTCGCGAGCGCATTGGGCGTACCGACGAATGCCGTCGCGGCCGGAAACGCACCGCAGGGCGCGAAGGAACTCGGCAAGGTCGAGTCCGCACCCATGTCGCGCATGGTCGAGTTCATGCTGCAGGAGAGCGACAACGTGCTCGCCGACGCGCTCGCGCGCCAGGTGGCGCTGGCCAAGAACCAGCCGGCCTCCTTCGAGGGCGGGGCGGCGGCCACGAAGAGCGTCCTGGAGGAGCTCGGCCTGCCGGTCACCGGCTACGGACTGGTCGACGGCAGCGGCTTCTCGCGCAACGACCGGCTCTCCCCGGCCCTGCTCACGGCCGTTCTGGCGATGGCCGCCCGGCCCGACCGCGCCGACCTGCACTCGATCTTCAGTGGTCTGCCGGTCGCGGCGTACTCCGGGACGCTCACCACCCGCTACCTCAAGCCGGACCAGGGCGGGTCGGCCGCCGGGCTCGTGCGCGCCAAAACCGGCACCCTGACCGGTGTCAACTCGCTGGCCGGCGTCGTCGTGGACGCCGACGGGCGCACGCTCGCGTTCGCGTTCATGGCCGACCAGACCACCAACGCGGATCAGGCCGTGATCGCCCTTGACAGAGTTGCCGCAGCTCTCGCCGCCTGTGGGTGTCACTGAGCACCGCCGCGGTGACGCTGCGTCGATCAGGGTGTACTCAGGGTTTCCACCCGCCACAGCCGTGGCCCAGCGCGGGTACGGTTGGTTCATGGCGCAGTTCGTCGATTGGGATCTGGCCGCAGCAACCGCCGCGGCGCTGGGCAAGAGTGGCCCCGCGGTGTCATACGAGGAGGCCGCGGACGCCGTCACCGACCTACGCGGCCTGGCCGATGAGGCCTCCGGGCACGTCACCGAGTTCACCGGCCTGAAGGCCATGATCCAGGGCCCGCCGGTGCGCGTCGTCGACCGCCGCGACTGGGCCGCCACCAACATCGCGGGGCTGCGCGAGGTCATTCAGCCGCTGGCGGAGCGGCTCGCGGGCGGCAAACCGCCGGGCGCCATCGTCGGGGCCATCGGCTCCCGCTTCACCGGGGTGCAGGCCGGCACGGTGCTGGCCTACCTCTCCGGCAAGGTCCTGGGCCAATACGAGGTCTTCTCCGCCGACCCCGGCCAGCTGCTGCTCGTCGCCCCGAACATCGTCGAGGCCGAGCGCAGGCTGGGCGCCAACTCGCGCGACTTCCGCCTCTGGGTGTGCCTGCACGAGGTCACCCACCGCGTGCAGTTCACGGGTGTGCCGTGGATGCGGGGGTACTTCCTGGGTGAGGTCGGCGCCTTCGTTGACGCGTCCCAGCTCAACCAGGACCAGCTCGCCGAGCGCCTGCGCCGGGGCGTGACCGCCCTCGCCGACGTGGTCCGCGACCCCGACAGCCGCGTCTCGGTGCTCGATCTCGTGCAGACGCCGGGCCAGAAGGCGGTGCTCGACCGCCTGACCGCACTTATGACGGTGCTGGAGGGCCACGCGGAGTTCGTGATGGATGGCGTGGGTCCGGATGTCGTACCGACGGTTGACGACATCCGCGCCAAGTTCAACCGCCGCCGCGAGGCCGGCAACCCCCTCGACCGCGTCCTGCGCAAGCTTCTCGGCGTGGACGTGAAGATGCGGCAGTATGCGGAAGGCCGCAAGTTCGTGCACGCCGTCGTCGAGCGCGTCGGCATGGAAAGCTTCAACCGCATCTGGCAGTCGCCGCTGACCATCCCGCGCCTCAACGAGCTCTCCGACCCCGACGCCTGGATCGTGCGGGTCCTCGGGTCGAGCGCCCTGAGCCGCTCGACCGCCGCGACCCCGCCGTCCTCGATCGCCGCTCACGGCTCGGTCGCCGCGGCGTCCTCGGCCGCGGCTTCGGGCTCGGACTCGGCCGTGGAGGAGCCGCCGGCCCCGGTGCCGACGGTGCCCGAGCCGCTGGACGAGTCCCCGGCGGAGGCGGGCGTCGCCGAGCCGACCGAGGTGGCGGGGCTGACGCCGGAGGAGTCCACGACCGTGGTCGCTCCGGTAGTCGTACCGCCGGCACCCGAAACGGCATCGGACGCCTGGTCGGCCGCGGCCGGCACATCCTCCGCCTCGACCGGCACTGAACCGACCTCAGCGGCCCCGACCGACACTAGCGCCGCGCGGGCTTCCGTGACCGCGACCGACGTTGACGACGCGCCGGCCGAGATCGAGCCGGGCAGTGTCGGTGGCGAGCCCGGACCGGCGGCGGTCTCCGAGCCGGTTGCGACCGACTCGGCACCGGAGCCGATCGGCGCCTTCGAGCCGGGCGAGGCGATGCGCGTCGCCGAGTCCTCGGATCCCGAGGTCGCCGAACACCTGACCGACCCGGCCACGCCCGCCCCTGACTCGGACAATGACAAGGCGGAGGGCTCGGCCAAGCCCGCCACCGGCATCTGATCGAGTGGCGGCGCTGTCGCCGGCGGTCGCCGCCGTACGCAACGCGGTCCGGCGCGCCCTCACCGGCGCTCCGGACCCGGACACCGGCGACGAATCGGTTCTAAGCTCCCGCCTCACTGGGCGGCTTCCTGACCTGGACACCGGCGGCGAATCAGCTCCGGGCTCCCGGCTCACTGCGCGGCTCCCTGACGGCGAATCGGCTCACGGCTCCCGGCTCACGGGGCGGCTTCCTGACCTGGACACTGGCGGCGAATCAGCTCCGGGCTCTCGGCCCGCGGCGTCCGCGGATATGCCGCGGCTCCTGGACCCGACCACGGCGATGGCGGCCCAGGACGACACGCTGCCGGCCGGGAGCCCGGCTATCGCTGGTCGGGCGCCCGGCGCCGGACCCGATGACGGCGCGCCGCCGCTTCGGCTCGCCCCCGGCGACTATTCGGCCCCGGTGCCGCCCCGGGGCGAGTTCCCACGCGCGGTGCACGAGGGCGACGCGTACTCGGCTGCGAATGCCTCTGACGCGCCTCCGATCGCCGCCGAAGCCGGTGAAGATCCGTCGGTGGGGCCCGATGCCGGCGGGGCGCCCCTGCGCAGCGCTTCCCGGGGCGGAATGCTGCCGCCGGACGTGGCCTTCGGCGGCGCGGTCTTGTCCGGCGCGTCTGTGAGTGGAGCGGCCGCGGGCGGAGCGGTCAGCGCGGTCGGAAGCGTCGGTGGTACGCCTGGTGCTGGGGCTTCCGCGGGGGACACTGTGCTCGTGGCCTGCTCGGGCGGGGCGGACTCGATGGCGTTGGCGGTGGGGGCGTTGTTCGTGGCGCGGCGGATGGGGGTTCGCTGCGGGCTCGTGACCGTCGACCACGGGCTGCAGGACGGGTCCGCGGAGCGGGCCGGGGATCTGGCCGACTGGGCGGTCGATCGCGGGTTTGCGCCCGTGCAGGTGCGGACCGTTCGCGTCGGGAGTGCCGGGGGGCCGGAAGCGGCGGCTCGCGAGGCGCGGTACTCGGCGCTCGAGGCATCCGCGATCGAGCTCGGGGCCTCCATGGTGTTGCTCGGGCACACGCGGGATGACCAGGCGGAGACCGTGCTACTGGCGCTGGCTCGGGGGTCCGGGCCCCGCGGGCTGGCGGGCATGCCGCTGCGGCGGGTGCGCAACGGGGTGCTCTTCGTGCGGCCGCTGCTCGACGTCAGCCGGGCCGAAACCCGGGCGGCCTGTGCGGCCGAGGGGCTCGTGGTGTGGGAGGACCCGCACAACGCCGACGCGGCCTACGCCCGGTCGCGGGTTCGGCCGTTGGTGGCCGCGCTCGGCGACGGCGTCGTCGGCAACCTGGCCCGGACCGCGCGGCTGGTCGGGGCGGACTCCGCGTACCTCGACGGGCTCGCCGCCGAGGCGCTGAACGGCGCGCTCGATGACGCGGGCGGGCTGGCGGTGGCGGCGCTGCAGCTCATGCCGGGTCCGATCCGTAGCCGGGTGCTGCACGCGTGGGCGCTGCGCCTCGGGGTGCCGGGCACGGATCTGTCGCATCGGCACGTGGACGCCCTCGACGCGTTGATCGTGCGCTGGCGCGGCCAGGGTGCCGTCGCGCTGCCCGGTGGTCTGTTCGTGGCCCGGGCCGCGGGAAGGCTGCACGGGAGCCGCTGAGGCGTCCCAGTCCATCGGCGGCGCGCTGCGCACATACGCCGGGGGCGTGATTGCGCAAAGCACTGAGGCCGGGCGCTGTGCACATATGCGCCGGGGCTCGCTGCACGCATACGCCGCGGCGCGATTCCGCAAAGCACGGAGGCCGAGGCGCGCTGTGCGCATATGCGCCAGGGCGCGCTGTGTGCACACGCCGCGGCGCGATTCCGCAAAGCGTTGAGGCTGGGGCGTGGTGCGTACATGCGCCAGGGCGCGATTGCGTGATTCCGCGAAGCGCTGAGGCGGGATCGGGGCTGTTCTCGGTGCCGGTCCGGTGGTCTGCTGAGTGGACTTTGGTGGCCGGATGGGGAGGGTGGGCACATGGGGTACGAAATCCGGCGCTCTTCGGTTTTTGCTCCTCGCGGCGTGGTCGCGACCAGTCAGGGCCTTGCCGCCGGTGCGGGGCTCGCCGTGCTGCGGCGCGGGGGGAACGCGATCGACGCCGCCATCGCCACCGCCGTCGCGCTCACCGTGGTGCAGCCGGGGTCGAACGACATCGGCGGGGACCTGTTCGCGCTGGTCTGGGACGGGGAGCGGCTGCATGGGCTGAACGCGTCCGGGCGGTCGCCGGCGCTGCTCACGCGGGACCTCGCGCTCGCGGGGGCCGCGAGCGCCTCCGACGGGCTCGGCGGGCACCAGGGGGACGCCGAGCTCGCGATGCCGACGCGCGGATGGCTGCCCGTCACGGTGCCGGGCGCGCCGGGCGGGTGGCGGGACCTGCACGCGCGGTTCGGGTCGCTGCCGTTCGCGGAGCTGTTCGCCGACGCGATCGCGTACGCCGAGAACGGTTACCCGGTGTCGCCGCGCGTTGCCGAAGGGTGGCGGGTCGATGCCGAGCAGGTGTATCCCACGCTCGTGGGGGCGGAGTTCGCGGAGTGGGGGCGGGTGTTCACGCTCGGTGGGCGGGCGCCGCGCGCGGGGGAGCGGTGGCGCAATCCGGACGCGGCGAACACGCTGCGGCGGATCGCCAGTACCAACAGTGAGGACTTCTATCGCGGGGACATCGCGAACGCGATCGTCACGCACGCCGAGCGGACCGGCGGGCTGCTGCGGGCCGGCGACCTGGCCGGGCACGAGTCGGTCTGGGTGGACCCGATCTCCGTGTCGTATCGCGGGCACGAGGTCTGGGAGATCCCGCCCAACGGGCAGGGGATCGCGGCCCTCGTCGCGCTGGGCGTTCTCGACGGCTACGCGGAGTCGTCGCTGCACGAGCACATCGAGGCGATGAAGCTCGGGTTCGCCGACGCGCACGCGTTCGTCGCCGATCCCGGGGCCGGTGGGCCCGTTCGGGAGCTGCTGGAGGCCGGCTACCTGGCCGGACGGCGGGGGCTGATCGGGTCGCGGGCCGGGCGGTACGGCGCCGGCGAGCCGCGGCGGGGCGGGACCGTATATCTGTGCACGGCCGACTCGGCGGGGCGGATGGTCGGCCTGATCCAGTCGAACTACCTGGGGTTCGGCTCCTACGTGGTGCCGCCCGGGACCGGGTTCGGGCTGCAGGACCGCGGCGTCGGGTTCGTGCTGGCCGAGGGTCACCCGAACGCGGTCGGCCCGGGGCGGCGGCCGTACCACACGATCATTCCGGCTTTCCTGACCCGCGGTGGCGAGCCGGTCGGGCCGTTCGGCGTGATGGGTGGACACATGCAGCCGCAGGGGCACGTCCAGGTGGTCCTTTCCACCGTGGACGGGCGGCTCGATCCGCAGGCGGCTCTGGACCGGCCGCGGTGGTACTGGCATCGGGGCCTCGACGTGCTGGTCGAGCCGGGGCTGGCCGGCGAGGTGGACGGATTGCGACGGCGGGGTCACAACGTGTTCGTCGCGGACGATCCGGACACGTTCGGGATGGGGCAGGCGATCTGGCGAACCCCGGCCGGTTACACAGCGGGGTCGGAGCCTCGCGCGGACGGGCAGGCGATGGGGTACTGACGGGAAACCCGCAGCGAGACAGGTCTCTCATTGGGCGACCCCGCCTCGATCCGGCGCCGCCGATAGTGCAGGCTTGTCGCATGGCCGACGGCACCACCTGGCACTCGTCCGACATCGACCACGTCATCGTGAGTGAGGAGCAGATCCGCGAGAAGACCGCGGAGCTCGCCAAGCAGGTGGCGGCCGATCACGCCAATGCGGAATCGATCCTGCTCGTGGGCGTGCTGAAGGGCGCCGTCATGTTCATGGCGGACTTCGCGCGGGCGCTCGGACGGGTCGGCCCGCCGGTGGAGCTCGAGTTCATGGCGGTTTCGTCGTACGGGCAGGGCACGACGTCCTCGGGAGTCGTCCGGATTCTCAAGGACCTCGACCGGGACATCGCCGGGCGGCACGTGATCGTCGTCGAGGACATCGTCGACTCCGGGCTGACGCTGTCATGGCTGCTCAAATACCTGGAGAGCCGCTCGGCGGCCCGGGTGGACGTCGTCGCGCTGCTGCGCAAGCCCGACGCGCTGAAGGTCAGCATCCCGGTGCGGTATGTCGGATTCGACATCCCGAGCGAGTTCGTGGTCGGATACGGTCTCGACTATGCCGAGCGCTACCGTGACCTGCCGTTCGTCGGGGTCCTGAAGCCGTCGGTCTACGGGCGCGGCTGACCTGGCTTTTCGGCGGACGTTTCCTGAGAGTCTGCTGAGAGCACCTCGTCCCCGCCCGACGCCGATCCGCGACTGTGGGTGCCACGGTGTACCGTCAAATGGTCGCAAGCGTCAACTGAGCCCATAACCTAGGCGGCGCTTTCGGCACCGCGTCGGAAAGTGGGTCCGGCGCGGTTGACGGCCTTACGGATGGAGGGGCCGGGCGCCGCGGCGTCCGACGACAACATGGAACGTACCCGTTTGTTCCGCCGGCCGGTGGTCTGGATCCTTCTGGTGATCATCGGTGCCATCGTGCTCAGTTCCTTCTTCACTTCCGGCCCGAGCTACACCAAGGCGGACACGTCCGTCGTGCTCGACCAGCTTCGCAGCGGCAACGCGAAGAAGGCTGTGATCCAGGACAAGGAGCAGACGCTCAACCTCGATCTCAGGAACAAGATCAAGGTCAAGGGCACGGATACCAACAAGATCCAGGGTCAGTTCTCCTCGCAGAGCGCCGACGATCTCCAGAACGAGCTCAGCACGCTCAAGTCGGAGAAGAAGCTCGACGAGTACAACGTCAACGTCACCCAGGACAACATCTTCATCAGCCTGCTGATCAACCTGTTGCCGATCGCGGTGCTGGTGGTTCTGCTGCTGCTGTTCATGTCGCAGATGCAGGGCGGCGGCTCCCGGGTGCTCAACTTCGGCAAGTCCAAGGCGAAACTGATCTCCAAGGACACCCCGAAGACGACGTTCGCCGACGTGGCCGGCTCGGACGAGGCGGTGGAGGAACTCCACGAGATCAAGGACTTCCTGCAGGCGCCCGCGAAGTACCAGGCGCTCGGCGCGAAGATCCCGAAGGGCGTGCTGCTCTACGGGCCGCCCGGAACCGGTAAGACGCTGCTCGCGCGGGCTGTCGCCGGCGAGGCGGGCGTGCCGTTCTACTCGATCTCCGGCTCGGACTTCGTCGAGATGTTCGTCGGTGTCGGTGCCTCCCGCGTCCGCGACCTGTTCGAGCAGGCCAAGGCCAACGCGCCCGCCATCGTCTTCGTCGACGAGATCGACGCCGTCGGCCGCCACCGCGGCGCCGGCATGGGCGGCGGTCACGACGAGCGCGAGCAGACGCTCAACCAGCTGCTGGTCGAGATGGACGGCTTCGACACCAAGGGCGGCGTCATCCTGATCGCCGCGACCAACCGGCCCGACATCCTCGACCCGGCGCTGCTGCGCCCGGGCCGTTTCGACCGGCAGATCGCGGTCGACCGCCCCGACATGGAGGGCCGCAAGGCGATCCTGCGGGTGCACGCGAAGGGCAAGCCGTTCACGCCCGACGTCGACCTCGACTCGGTCGCCCGCCGCACGCCCGGCTTCACCGGTGCCGACCTGGCCAACGTGATCAACGAGTCGGCGCTGCTGGCGGCCCGTAACGACAAGCGGGCGATCACCAACGACTACCTCGAAGAGGCCATCGACCGGGTCATCGCCGGCCCCGAGCGGCGCACCCGCGTGATGAGCGAGCACGAGAAGAAGGTCACGGCGTACCACGAGGGTGGTCACGCGCTCGTCGCCTGGGCGCTGCCCCACTCAGCGCCGGTGCACAAGGTGACCATCCTGTCCCGCGGCCGCTCGCTGGGCCACACGCTGGTCCTGCCCACCGAGGACAAGTACACGCAGACGCGCTCCGAGATGATCGACACGCTGGCGTACGCGCTGGGCGGTCGCGCCGCCGAGGAGCTCGTCTTCCACGAGCCGACCACCGGCGCCGGCAACGACATCGAGAAGGCGACCGCGCTCGCCCGGTCGATGATCACGGAGTACGGCATGAGCGCCAAGCTGGGCGCCGTCAAGTACGGCACCGGCGACGGCGAGCCGTTCCTGGGCCGCACGATGGGCCACGAGCGGGACTACTCCGAGAAGGTCGCGTCGGAGATCGACGCCGAGATGCGCTCCCTCATCGAGATCGCGCACGACGAGGCCTGGGAGATCCTGGTCGAGTACCGCGATGTCCTCGACAACATCGTCGAGGAGCTCATGGAGAAGGAGACCATCTCCCAGGCCGACATGACCCGCATCTGCGCGCGCGTGGTCAAGCGGCCCCCGATGGCGCCCTACAACGGCAACGGCCGTCGCCGGCGCGCGGTCGAGGCCGGCGCGAACGGCTCCGAGGTCGCCCAGCCCACCGGCTTCGGCGCGGACGACCACGTTCGCATCGGCGGGGGCGAGACCCCGGACGGCACGCACTGAGCGAGCACAGCGGCACCGAGCCCGACACCGACAATGGTGTCGGGCTCGTTGCCGACCGGGAGCTGGATCACGTCGCCGCGCGGCTCGTCAGCGGCCGGCTGGGCGGGGTCGAGGTCGAGCGCAACGTCGATCTGAAGCGCATCGAGGATGCGGTACGAGAGATCCTGATCGCGGTCGGCGAGGACCCCGATCGCGACGGGCTGCGCAAGACGCCGGCGCGGGTCGCCCGGGCCTACGCCGAGCTGTTCGCGGGGCTGCGCGTCGACCCGGCCCAGGTGCTGAACACGACCTTCGAGGCCGACCACGAGGAGCTCGTGCTCGTGCGGGACATCGAGGTGCAGTCGATGTGCGAGCACCACCTGCTGCCGTTCCACGGCGTCGCGCACATCGGCTACATCCCCGGCGCCGACGGGCGCATCACCGGGCTGTCGAAGCTGGCGCGGCTCGTCGAGGTGTTCGCGCGGCGGCCGCAGGTGCAGGAGCGGCTGACCTCGCAGATCGCGGACCTGCTCATGGCGCAGCTCGAGCCGCGGGGCGTCATCGTGGTCATCGAGTGCGAGCACATGTGCATGTCGATGCGGGGCATCCAGAAGGGCGGCTCGCGCACGATCACGTCGGCGGTCCGGGGGCTGCTTCGCGACGACGCCAAGTCGCGGTCCGAGGCGATGTCGCTGATCCTGCACGGCTGATTTCTGCATTTGTACCCCCTGTGCCCACGCCGGGCCCAGGGGGTTCATGCATGCGGGTGTCTTCGCTTCTGTGCTCGCGGGCCGCTTGGGCGTCCTCGCTTTTCGCGCTCGCGCTCGCGGCCGTTCAGAAGAAGAGGATCACGCCGCCGAAGACGAGGATCGGTATCAGGGCGATCAGGCTGATGACCAGGCCCAGCACCGGGGTCCTGGACGTCGTCCGGCGGGTCATCGCGCCGATGGTCAGCCAGCCGAGGCCGAAGGAGAGCGCCGGAAGTACCAGCGCACAGGGAAGGGCCAGGAGACCGACTCCGGTCAGTTCCTCGCTCGCCAGGAGCGCCGGGATCTGCACGATGGCGGCCAGGAGCGCGAACAGGAAGTAGACGCCGGCGTTGACCCACACGCGGCGGTTGGACGCCGCCTGGCGACCCGGCGCCGTCAACTCCGCCTCAGAGCGCTTCAGGCCGCCCGCAGCCATCCGCAGTGCCGTCGATACCCTCCCCGGCACCGACCCCGGCACCGGTGGGCTCAGCGGGCTTACGACGCCCGTTCCCACGACGCCGCCCGGGCCGGAAACGGGTACGCCGCTGACGCGGTTCGGCACGCCGCTGACGGGGACGCGCGGGATCGACCCGGTGTTGTGCGGGCTCGGGGGGATCGGGGGGGCACTGCGCGGTACGACCACTGGATAGCCGCCCGTGGTGGACCCCCCGGCCCTCGTAACAGCCGGCGTTCCCGGCATGGCGGACGTCGGCACGCCCGACACCGGGGGCGCGCCCGACACCGGCGGCCACGGAGGTGCGCTGACGGGGGACGTGAGGATGCGCTGCCCCTGCGGCCAGGCGCCGCTGCCGCCGGTGAGCGCGGCCGGGGGCGGAGGCGGGGCCATCGGCGCGCCGCGGCGCGGGTCGACCGGCTGCGGGCCCGCGGTCAGCGCGTTGTGCGCGGCTTGGATCTCCGGCCACGCCGGGCGCAGCTCCAGGGGGCGCCCGCCCGCCTCGCCGGCCACCTCGGACAGGTAGGCCTCGTGGTGCGCGAGCTTGGCCCGGATGTTCTGGAGGTCCTGCTGGGCGGCCTTGAGCGCGGCCTTGTGCTCGGCCACGATCGCGATCACCTCGCGCCGCACGGCGTCGAGGCGCTGGCCGGCCGCCACGTATTCGAGCCAGGCCGTCCGGCTCGGCTCGCCCACCGGCACCGGCGGCGCCGTCCACGGCCCGCTGAGCTGCGCGCAGACGCGGCGGACGAGCTCGACGGGCGGGTCGGGGTCGAGGTAGACGGGGGCGTTGAGCCGGCTCGGGCCCGTGCCGGTGCCGGAGAACGTGGCGCCGGGCGGGTCGCCGACCCACGCGTGCGGGTTACGAATGGCGATCTGGGTCGCGTGCGGCAGCGGCGCCTGGGTCGTCTCCTGCGTCAGCGGCGGCGGCGGCCAGCCGGCGGCGATCAGGTGCAGCCGCCCGGCCGGCCCGGCGTGCGCGAGCTGCGCGATGCGCGCGAGGTCGCGGCCCTCGGTGAGCTCGGGCAGCGACGCGATGACGATCAGCAGCGTGGGGGCCGGCCCGTCGGTGCGCGCGGCGAGCCAGCGCTCGCCTTCGTCGAGAACGCTGCGCAGCCCTTCGGCGTCGCTCGCGGGCCGCGGCATGATCGAGTCGATCCCGGTGAACCAGTCGAAGGTCCCGCCGTCGACCACGGCGTCGATGGCACGAATCCGCACCGAGCCGGGCGGCGAGGACGCGAGCAGCCGCAGCACGAGACTGCGCAGCAGCCCGCCCACGCGCGCGTCCCGCGCATCGGCGTCGATCGCGATGTGGCCGGCCCGAAGCAGCGGCACAATCACTGGGAATCGCGCGTCATCCAGCGGATGCGCCTGCCCGACCCGCACGAACGTGGGCGGGAGCGGCCCGCCGAGCGGCGTGCTGGGCGCCAGGGCGTCCAGCTGCGCACCGAGCCACCCGGGCGCGAGCAAGGCACTGTTCGAGCGCAGACTCGCGGCCAGGTCGTGCTGCTCGGCGTACTGCTCCGCGGGGGCGGCGTTGGGGGAGTACTTTTCGAGGATCGGCCCGGCGGCGGCGATCAGCGCAGCGGTGTGCCGATGCTGCGCAGCCGCTCGCTCGATCCGTGCCCGCAGGCGTGCCACCGTGCCCCTTCCGATCCAAGCAGATGACGGGAACGGTAACGCAGAAGGGCATTCTCGTCAGCAGGCGCCATGGGGCTTACGCGTTGTCGCAGGTAGCCGCGTCGCCTTCGGATCACCACGGCGCGGGAGGGTGCTCCTGGGGCGTTCGGCGGCTAGCCTCTGGGGCGTGGACCCATCGATTCCCAACGAGCCGGGCGTGGACCGGGGGCGGTCGATTCCGCGCTCGCGATCGGGCGAGAACGAGGTCCTTGAGGGGGAGGTCATCGGCAAGGGGGTGCCGATCGGCCAGCCCCGCACTGGGCCCCCTCCACCGCCTGACGCCCCGGCGCGAAAGCCCCGCAAACCAGGCCAGATCCGCCGCACAGTTCTATGGACCCTGCTGGCGATCGTCGTCTTCGGTCTCCTGGCTGGTGGCGTGACCGCATGGGTGTTCTACAACAAGGCGGCGGAGCCGGATCGCGGCAACCCGACCGCCACGTTGCGGCAGTATCTCGACGCTCGCTTCAACACCCGAGATGCGGCTCGGGCGAGCGTGTTCACGTGTAGCTCATCGAAGCTCTCGGAGATGGATGCGGCGATCTCTGACGTCGAAAGACGAGAGCAGAAGGATCAGATTCGGATCCGGATGTTCACTACAGAGATGACCGTGACCGCATCGACGGCAGCGTCTGCCACGGTTCGCACAATCATCACCTACCAGATTCCGGAGGAAGGGGGCCGAAGCTCCGGGGAGGTCTACACCTGGGATTTCGGCATGACCGTAGAAAACGGCTGGCGGGTCTGTTCGGCAGCACAGCTCCGTCCCTCATCACAGCCGCCTGCCAGCTGAGTTACTCGACCCAGAGCAGGTGTACCGGCACTTCCATGGTCTTCGGAGCCTGGCCACTCCACGCCCACCGATACCAGTCCACCTCCCGGCAGACCCGCACGCAGATATCCCCCTCAACCCCGTTGTACGCCTCAGTGACCGCCCGCAAGTCCCGCTGATCCCGCCCAGTCTTGTCATCAGGCCCAGGCACCCGAACCACCCGTAACCCGGTGACCCGAGGCACCTCTCGAACCCGCCGCGGAAACCGGGCCGGCGGCGCGTCGAGCGAAACCAGTACGAGGTCCGAGGGCGGGGTGACGGCGCTGGAAACGCGTTCGACCCAGACCCGCTCGAGCGGCACGAGCGGCGCGAACACTTCGGTCTGTTCGGCCTCGGCGCGGTACCACTCCTGCTCCGGCAAAGCCGGCACAAAAGTCCGCGAGGCCTGCACGATGGCGTCGTCGATGCGCAGGTCCCCGCGCCAGCCCAGCCCTGGCAGCCCGACGACCGCGCGCAGGCCGCGAAGGCTGCGAAGCGACGACGCAGGCACGAGCTCGATCCCGGCCGGCGTACGTTCACCACTCCCCGCCAGCAGATCCCAGTCGGGAAAGTCCTCCGAGCTCACGACTTGACCCCCAGCGGCGCGCCCATGCGCTGCATGAATGGCACGGGATCGATGGCGCCATTGTTGCTCGGATCGCTGTTCATGTGCACCTCGAAGTGCAGGTGCGGCCCGGACGAGTGCCCGGTCGTGCCCGAGAAGCCGATCTCCTGACCGGGAGCGACGTGCTGGCCGATGGTGACACTGGGTTGCTTGATCATGTGGCAGTACCGCGTGAGATAGCCATTCGCATGCTGGATCTCGACGTACCAGCCGCACCCGAGCACGGACGGCGACCCGTCGCGCCAGCAGCCCCACTCGGTCCCGTTGGCGAGGTGGGCCTGGCAGCGCACCTTCACCACGAGCCCGGCGGCCGCGGCCCGGATCACGGTGTTGCGCGGCACGATGAGGTCCACGCCCTGGTGGGTCGGGCGCGAGGCGGTCCGGAACCCGGAGCCGACCTCGCCGTTCACCGGCGCCGTCCAGCCCGACGCCGCGATCTGATCCCCGCTGACGCACATGAGCTGGTTGGAGTTGCCGACCGCGCGCGCCGCCCCGCCGGTGAGCGAGTTGACGACGGTGCTCGCGAGCGCCTCGTGTTTCGCGTACGCGTTCGGGTACGCGCTGCGCTGCACCTTCTGCGCCGCGCGCGTCAGACTCATCTGCTCCCAGCCGGGCACCTGCACGAGCTTCTCGTAGAACTTCCGCGCGGCGTACTGCGGGTCCATGATCTGCTCCGGCGTACCCCACCCGGTGCTCGGCCGCTGCTGGAACAGCCCGAGCGAGTCATGGTCGTTGCGCGCCCCAAGATTCGGCAGGTTGTGCAGGCTCGACTCCTGCATCGCCGTGGCGACCGCGATCACCCACCCGCGGGGCGGCACCTTCAGATCCTGCCCGACCCGGACGATGATCGCCGCGTTGCGTACCTGTTCGTCGGAGAGCTCATGATGCTCCGGCAACGATTTCGCGGCCGCGTCGACGAGTTGCCCATTGCCGCACCCGGCCGCGTCATAGTCCTGCGTGTTCCGCGCCGCATCCATGAAGAACGCGACCGCCCCGCCCCCGCAGCACAGCAGCACGAGCCCGACACAAAGAGCACCGATGAGCGCCGGACGAAGCCGTCTTTTCTGCGTCGGTACCGTGAAATCGTCGTCATCACCGAGAACGCTCACGACGCCTCCAAGCCCCGCGACGTGCCCCGACCCAAATCGTCATTCGTGCGCGACTCGAACGCCGGCCCGCTGGTCATGCGGTCTCCCAGTCGAGCGACGTGACGAGCCACCGCCCACCGGAAGCCTGCAGTTCCAGCACGATCGTCCCGCCCTGAGCCGGAATCCGCGCAACGGTCGCCGCACCGACATTCTGCAGCTGTACGTCCCCGGTAATCGCGTCGGTGGGCACATCCGCCGGATCGGTGTCGGCGAGATCGGTCATCAATTCGGCCGAGGCGTCGGTCTTCAACCCGGCCCGCCACTGCTCCCCGCTGACTCCAGGCTTCCGGAGCCACGCTTTGGCAAACCGAGTAGCAACGGCAGAGACGTCAGCCGCGCCTTTACTGAGCGACGGCGCGGGATTGGCGCTCTCGTCAACCCCGTCATCCCCGAGCGAGGCATACGGATCCGCCGAGGTGGGAACGGCCGCGACGGTAGGCCCGAGCGCATCATTGGCGGAATGCCCGTCACCGCGATCGAGCACGGTCCGCCCGAGCCCCACGACAATGAGCACCACGACAACAAGCACCAGCGCGATGCCATACCGCGTACCGAGCAGCCGAAGGACCGTACGCATTCTCTCGCCTACCCGGGCAGACTGGCCGACTCAGGCCGCCGAGCAGGCGCCCGCTCGGACCCACTCCGCTCCGACCCAGGCCGATAAATCGAGTACGACGGCGCACTCTCGGCCGGCACATCGGGCTCATCCCAAGACGGCTCCCGCCGCCGAGTCTGCCGCCCAGCCCCACCACTACCGCCGCGACTGCGCCCCGACCCCCCGGTCTCGGGCCGGTCAACGGGCGCAACTTCCCCACCGCCAACAGACACGGTGTCCTCACTACGAGACTCCGGCCGCTGCTGCATCTCCACACTCTCCCCGCGCCGCTGGGCCCCCGGCTCCCGAGTCCCCCCAGCGTCGACAACCTTGAGCGCAGCCGCCTGCCGCACATCCCGCATGAACAGCCGATGCCAACTCCCAGCGGAGGTAATCGCCCGCGTGGAGTCCTTCCCCCCGAGCTGCGTGATCCGCCGGTACGGCCGCAGCAGAAGCCACCCAACAACCCCGGTAAGCCAGATGAGCAAAACCTGCAACCAAGGCGCCAAAGAAGCAGTGCTCAGGATAAGCGAGACGGCGAACAGGTAGATCGCCGATCCGGTCCCGAAGATGACGACGTTGAACATTGCGGCGATGACGGCGTTACCGAGCCGGCGCAGCCCGGCGTTGGCGGGACGGAGCAACCCGATAGTACCGAGGATTGGCGATGCAATGACCGCCCACCGGAAGAGCAGGAATCCAAGAATTACAAGAACGGATGCCGTAATGTCGAACAGGGCGAAGAACAAGGCCGATAGAATGGCCAGGAACCCGGCGCCGACGCGATCCATGCCCCGGCTGCCCTGCAAATGCTCGTACGCCTCAGGATCCTCGGTGCGGATCTGCTCCGCAATCCGCATCCATCGCTGCTGCTTTTCCTCGGTTATGGTCTTCCGCATCGTCGAGGTGATCGGCGGGCCTGGCTTTTGGTCGCGAATTCTGGCCGCTTCGTCATCGGCGGCACGCTTCTCATCGGCTCGGATGTTCTGAATATCGACCCAGGTGAACGACTTTGCGTCGTATAATGCTGGGCCGTACTTGTTGGCCGTCTGGCTGTCGGCGGATCCAAGTGTGCCGCGCAGCCAGTTGCGATAAAGTAGGCCGTCAACAACAGTGTCGCTCGCTCGGACCGCAGGTGGTCGATTGTCCTGGCAGGCGTTTGGATCATTGTTGTGGCACTTCTCGGGCGGAATCGACTCATCAGGCGGCCCGACGGCCCGGTGAATCATGTCGAGACTCGTGATTAGAGTCTTGTCGGCCAAATGCGCCGAGAAGGTCGGCCAGTGGGCGATGGCGGTGATCAGAATCATCACAAATACCGCCCAGCCCGCGGTTGTGACTGCGTTGGAAAGGTCCGACTGACGCGACCGCCACAACAGGTAGAGTCCGACGACTGCCACGGTTACCGCGCCGAAGGCAGTGAACACTTTCGAGTAGACAGCCTTGGTTGCGGTCTCAACCAATGGGTCGGCCCAGCCCCACATGTAGGATGGATCCCAAGCGCGTTCGCGAAGTGCATTCGAGGCGCCGACTACGCCTGTAGCGAATAGGAATTCGCCGTTCGCAACGGTGTTTTCGAATTCGGCACTCGGATTGGTTACGACCGAGGCGCACTTGAGGTCATACGTGCTGAAGTCGTAGCCGGCGTAGCCGTATTCGCTATAGCGGAACAGCAATCGGGAACCGCGGCTCGGGTCCGGCTGTTGTGCAAACCAGCCGGCCACGCCCGAATCTGGGGCGCTCGGAACTGGAGCGTCAAGGCAGCTCAGTTTGCCTTGAATATCAACCTGGAGGCGGTTGGCGCAGTTGTCAAAGTTTCCCGGGAAGCGCCATTCCTCGACGGTGCACAGTGGGTCGCCGGGGGCGTAAGCAGTGGGTGAGGCTGATGCCGGAGCCATAGGCCCCGCGAACAATGTCGCCAAAGCCGCGACGAGGACCACGGCCACGTACACGGGCAGGCGTCTCACCGCTAATCCTCCGGCTCATCGTCGTGGACGTCCACAACCTCCCCGCCCAGCGCAGCGCCAGGAGCAGCACCGCCAGGCGTGGTGTCGAGGTACCGCAGCAGATCCGCAACATAAGAAACGTCCACGCGCACCTTCTGGACGCGCCCGTCCACGTCGCGCATCACGAACTCGCGGAAGCCCAGGCGCGACGAGGAACTGGTGTCGACCTGGGACAGGGCCGCGAGGGTCTGCTCGTAGCCGACATCCGTCGGCACGCGCAGCAAGCGCAGCGCCTCGGCCGCGATCTCGCTGTCCTCGGCGATGCGACCCACGAAGACGGTCGAGACGAGGTTCTGCACGTCCAGGCCCAGGATGTCCTTCGGGTTCTGGGAGGCGACTAGCGCGGCCAGGTTCCACTTGCGGGAGTCGCGGGCTAGGCGGACCAGGAAGGAGCGGCCCGAGCGCCAGCCCTCCATGAAGTGGGCCTCGTCCAGGCCTACGAGCTTGCGCTGGGACATGTCGCCGCCGTAGCAGCGGCGCACGGCGAGGCGGTGGGCGGTGTGCAGCATCGGCAGGGCGAGCGACTCCTCGGCCGACCAGTACTCGCGCTCGATCTTGAGGTCGGGCAGCCGCAGGCCCGCCATGGTGATGACGGTCAGGGCCGCGTCGGCGCCTAGCAGGCCGGGGGGCGGGGAGCCGAAGAAGAGCATGGCGAGCGGCATCTCGGCGGTGTCGAGCAGCAGGTTGCCGAGCTCGGCGGCGTCGTGGTCGCCGGTGTCGCGCAGCGAGCGGATGACGTCCTCGAGCGTCGAGGACTCCTCGGCCGGCACCTGGCGGACCGCGTGGCGCAGCATCGTCGCCGTCGATGCCTCGCGGGCCACCTGGGGTGGTACGAGCATCATGCAGATGTCCTGCACGAGCATGCGGCGCTCGGCGCGGGCGTTGGAGATCGCGATCTCGAACTCGCGATCGCCGGCCGGGCCGGTGGCGTAATGCCCGCGTTGCGGGGTAGGGATGAGGGAATAGGGCGCAAGTGTGCCCTGCTCCGAGCCGGTCAGGTTGAGCACGCGCGAATACGGCGCCAGCTCCGGCATGCTGCACAGGCGCGCGAGCGGCCCGGACGGGTCCAGCAGCGTCACCTGGACGCCCCGCCGCGCGGACAGATAGCCCAGCGCGCCCATCAGGGTCGACTTGCCACCGCCCGGCTCGGCCACGAAGACGGCTAGGCCCGAGCGCTCCCGCACCTCCATCGGGAAGTGCAGGTCGAGGAAGACCGGGCGGCGCGAGGTGCCCGCCGTGCGCCCGATGAGGTCGCCGCGGCGGTCGCCCACGGTCGAGGCGGCCTGGGGCAGCGCGGCCGCGAAGAGCTTGACGGGCATGCGGCGCAGGTAGCCGGTGTTGGCCAGCGGCTCGCCCGGGATGAACTCGCGCGCGAGCCAGTCCTGGTTCTTCGGGTGCTGCAGCGCTACGCGCATCTCCCGCGAGTACATCTGCGTGATCCGGCGGGCCCGTTCGAGGCATTCCTCCCGGGTGCGACCGCCGACCGCGACGCGATGCCAGCCGTGCGCGCGGGACGAGTCGACGGGCAGGCCGGTGCTGATCTCGTCGCCGATCGTGAGCGCGCGCTTGGCCAGGCGCTCGAGCTCCGGGGGCGCGTCGATGCCGTGCTCGGAGTAGTCGGCCTGCTGCGAGCGGATCAGGCGCAGGCGGTGCTCCAGGTTGCGGAACGAGTCGCCCGGGCCCAGGATGTCGATCCGCGACGAGATCTCCATCGGCCACGGCAGCCGCTCGTGGAAGTGCAGCCACGGCTCGTGCCGCTCGGGGATCTCCAGGGGCTCCATGCGCCCGACGGTCAGCACGGCGACGTGGCGCTCCTCGCCGGTCTGGCGATTGACGAGCTTCACCGTCGATCCGTACGGCGTGCGATACCGCTCCACCGCCTCGGTCAGCGCCAGCAGGTCGCCCGCGTCCCAGGACCCGTCGAGCGAGGTGATGTGCCCGGGCGGGGACATGCACAGCGCCACCGACCGGTACAGCAGCCACTCCAGCTCGAACGCGGTGACCCGCCGGCCGCGCATGCCGAAGGCGCCCAGCACCTCGTCGAACTGCTCGACGGTGCGGGCCATGCGGCGCCGCTCGGCGTCGGCGACCCCGCGCTTGAACAGGGACCCGATGCGCTCGGACAGCGTGTCGCCCAGCGTGCGGCGGGCGAAGGCGATCCCGAGGTACGTCTGACCCTCGGCGTGGTTGATCGACAGCAGGTGCTTCTGGGCGTTGACCAGGTGGTCGGACCACGAGGGCGCGCCGTGCACGGAGGGCAGCGGGTTCGGCGTGTTGCCGTCGACCACGCGCGCCCACTGGTCGGCCGGGAACGGCCGGGTCGTGCGCCGCAGGTGCAGCCGGAAGCCGGCCAGGCCCGCGTACTGCTCGGAGATCGCCGACAGCAGCGCCTCCCGCTCGGCGTCGGGGCGGAAGGCCCAGCGCACCTCGGGCAGCCAGTACCAGGCCGTGACCGTGTTCGGCGTGAACGTCAGGTGCCCGGCGATCTCGGTGATCGCCAGGTCGATCGCCGCGCTGCGGTCCTTCTGCTTCGGCTTCGGCACCTTGTCCAGCGGCGTCCTGCGGCCCCGCTGCGGCGGCGGGGTGGCGCGGGGCGGCCGGGGCGGCTGCTGGGCGGGGACGCTGCGGGCGGGCTGGGTCCGTCGCGCCGGCGGCGGTGGTGCCGTGGTCACCGCCTTCCGAGGTGTACTGCCGGCAGCAGGCCGTCCCGCGGGCGTCCCATACCGTTGCGCGGCCCATTGATCCGTCGGTGTGATCCGCTCCCCGGCACGGGCCGGACCCGCGGTCGGGCGGCGATCGCCGAGCGGCGGGTGCTCGCCCGACGGGTCGCGCCCGGGCGCGGAGGGCTGACCGGGCGCGGAGGGCCGCCCGCGCAGCGCCGGGCGCCCGTTGCTCTCGGTCCAGTTGTCGTACGCCGGCCGCTCGGGCAGCGCCGGACGGGTGGGCGGAGCGGCCGGTCGATCGCTCAGGGCCGGCCGCGTGGGATGCCGCTCGCCGTTCGTGGTCGCCGGGTTGCGCGGGATCGCCCGCTTCGGGGCGCGCAGGTCCTCGGGCGCCCGCGGCGCCCCCGACGACGGCGCGGCCGAGATCGGGATGCCGGAGACGGGCTGGACGCGGTCGGCGTGGCCGGGGCCCGGCTCCAGCGCCCGCAGCCGGTCGCGCGGCGGCCCGCCGGGCTGGTCGTCGAACAGGCCCAGGAACGGCGAGTCGACCTCGGGTGCGGGCTTGCCGCTCACCGGCCGCTGCTGTCCGCCGGGGCGACCCGTGCCGCCGTTCGTGCCGTTCTCGCCCGCGGGGCGCGACGAGCCCGGCGCGCCGGGGCCGGTGCCGCGGAACATCGCGACGCGACCGCCCTCGGCCGCGGCCCGAAGTCCGCCATCGTAGTCGGTTGACTGCGCAGCGTCGTCGTCGATGTCCGAGCGGTCCTGATAGCCCCCGGACTTGCGGGGAGGCGGAGTCGTCATACGAGCTCACCGGTGAGGTCCGGGCGGATGCGCACCTTGGACCCGACCAGGCGGGCGTCACGCTGCTCGGAGCTGGGCTCGCGCGTGTGACGCCAGTCGGTCAGGGCGGTGCGGACCACCATGCGGGCAGGTCGATCGGGGTCGACGTAACGGAAGATCAGCGACGTCGCCACGATCGCGAGGGCGATCTCGTAGGCGGGGAAGTAGTCGACGTGCAGCGTGATCAGGTAGCGGATGAACATGAACAGCGGCACCAGCAGCGCGAACACCCCGTACTGCGCGTATGGCAGCTGAATGGGCAGCGTGTAGCCCGGCGGGCCCAGGTAGACCAGGCGGGCCCGGTAGATGTCGTCGTCGGTGCGCAGGCGCATGGGAGGTCAGACCTACTTGAAGATGAGGCTGACCAGCGAGTCACCGAAGAAGAACAGCGACGCCGCGCCGGCCACGAAGGCCAGGCCGATGATCGCGATCGCCGAACTCGTCAGGACGCGCGAGACCTCACCCTTGCTGGCCCGGCCGATGAAGATGACGCCGAGCGCCGCCAGCAGGATCGGCACGATCTTGGTCGTGAAGAACGTCAGGATGCCGTCGGTGTTGATCGTCTTCGGCTCGGGTGTTGGCGTCGGCGCGAGGGCGATCGCATCCACGGCGCGTGCGGCCGAGCCCCACATCGCCTGGCCGATCTCCATCAACATCATCAGACCTCCCCGGAGGCGCGACGGGCGAGGTGCACGCCGCGCGTTAAGCCTCGCCGAAAAGACGACCCAGGGGTACAACCCCGGCTGCTGTGTCGTCCTCCGGCGGAACCTTATCCGGGCGTTTGCACTGCTAAATGCCCTTTGTCGGGTTTAACGGTCCGAATAACGTTCACTTGCAGAGAGTACGGTGCGGCCCTCTTTCCAACAAGCTGACCGAAGCGTGGTCAGTGTGCACAGTGTGCCTCGCGAGGTGGCTGAGCGCGCCCCCCTTAAGGTTGTCGCAGGTCGCCACCGGGCGGCCGCATTGAGTTGAGTACCTTCATTCAAGTGATGGTCTTGCGACGTTCAACGCCGCTCGTGATGGGCGTGCTCAACGTGACCCCGGACAGCTTCTCCGACGGTGGTCGCTACGCGGACCTCGAGGCCGCGGTGGCCCACGCGCGGCAGATGACCGCCGAGGGCGCCGACATCGTCGACGTGGGCGGGGAGAGCACCCGTCCGGGGGCCGGGCGCGTCGACGCCGCCACCGAGTCCGCCCGCGTGCTGCCGGTCATCCGCGCCCTGCGCGCCGAGGGCATCGCGATGAGCATCGACACCACCCGCGCCGCGGTCGCCGCCGCCGCCCTCGAGGCCGGGGTCGAGCTGGTCAACGACGTCTCCGGGGGCCTCGCCGACCCCGACATGGGCCGGGTGGTGGCCGCGGCCGGGTGCCCGTGGGTGCTCATGCACTGGCGCGGGCACTCCCGGCGGATGGCGGAGCTGGCGGTGTACGGCGACGTCGTCAAGGAGGTCGCCGCCGAGCTGATCGAGCGCGTGGACGCCGCGGTCGCCGCCGGCGTCGACCCCGAGCGGATCATCCTCGACCCCGGGCTCGGCTTCGCCAAGAAGCCCGAGCACACCTGGCGGCTCGCCGCCCACCTGCCCGACCTGATCGCGCTCGGCCACCCGGTGCTGGTCGGCTCCAGCCGCAAGTCGCACCTGGGCCGCCTGCTCGCCGACGCCGAGGGCCACGACCGCCCGGCCGAGGACCGCGAGGCCGCGACCGTCGCCACCACGGTGCTCTCGGTCGCCGCCGGCGCGTGGGGCGTGCGGGTTCACGACGTCCGTGGCAACGTGGATGCGATCAAGGTGTGGCAGGCGATGAAGGCGGCGGAGTGAGACCCGACAGCAGCGACCGGATCGCCCTGCGGGGGCTCACGGTCCGCGGCTTCCACGGCGTGTTCGACTTCGAGCGCCGCGAGGGCCAGGACTTCGTGATCGACGTCGACCTCGAGCTCGACCTGCGCCCGGCCGCGGCCTCGGACGACGTCAAGGACACCGTGCACTACGGCGAGCTCGCCGAGGGGCTGGCCGCGGTCGTCGCGGGCGAGCCGGTCGACCTCATCGAGACCCTGGCCCAGCGCCTCGCCGACGTCTGCCTGGCCGACGAGCGGGTGCGGGCCGCGACCGTCACGGTCCACAAGCCGCACGCCCCGATCCCGCTGACGTTCGCCGACGTCGCCGTGGTCATCCGCCGGGAGCGGCCGTGACCGGCCCGGAGCGGAGCGGAGGGGCCGGTCACCAGCCGGCTCAGGCTCTCGGGCACGCCACCGACGAGCGAAGCGAGGAGGCGGCGTGACCCGGGCTTTGCTCGCGCTGGGCAGCAACCTCGGCGACCGCGAGGCCCACCTGCGGGGCGCCGTCGCCGGGCTCGGGGACAAGGTCTTCCTGGTCTCGGGGGTGTACGAGACGCCACCCTGGGGTGATCCCGACCAGCCGCACTACCTCAACGCGGTGCTGCTCGCGACCGATCCGGACGCCGCCCCGGCGGACTGGCTCGCGGCCGCCCACCGGCTCGAGGAGGCGGCCGGACGCGTGCGCGATCCCGCGCGCCGCTTCGGCCCGCGTACCCTGGACGTTGACGTGATTGCCGTGTGGAACGACGACGGGGCGCCGGTGACTTCCGGCGACCCTGAGTTGACCTTGCCGCATCCGCGCGCCCACCTGCGCGCATTCGTGCTCCGGCCCTGGCTCGACATCCAGCCGTATGCCCAGTTGCCGGGGCACGGATGGGTCAACGACCTGCTGCGCGCCGACGTGGTCGCAGACGACCTCGCCGACCTGCGTCCAAGAGTTGACGTCCACCTCGATACGTGATCTGGAGCGAAAGCAGATGGGCACGCCGTCACCCGAAGACCCCAACGCGAACGGACCCAAGGGACCGAACGGACCCAAGGGCCGGATGGAGCCGACCCGCCCGGCCACGCTGGTGATCGCGGCGCTCGCCACCACGGCGCTGGCCTGGATCGCCATCAGCAACTTCTGGAACAGCCTGCCCACGCTGCCCTGGCTGCCGCCGCTGACCTTGATCGGCCTGGCGATCTTCGAGGGCATCGAGGCGTACTCCACCCGCAACCGCATCCTGCGCAAGGAGGGCGCCGGCCCGCTGCAGCCGCTGGTGATCGCGCGGTACGCGGTCCTCGGCAAGGCCTCCGCCCTGGTCGCGGCCCTGTTCGGCGGCATGTACCTGGGCCTGTCCACCTGGTTGCTCACGCAGCGCGGCGTGCTGGCCAAGGTGTCGGAGAACCTGCCCCAGGCCCTGCTCGGCGTGGCCGGCTCGATCGTGCTCATCGCCGCCGCGCTCTGGCTGGAGCGCTCCTGCCGCGTGCCCCCGAGCGACCGGGACAAGGACCTGCCCCGGCAGAACCGCCAGACCGGCAGCGACCGGGCGCCCGACGACCAGAACGCCTGATCGGCGGGCCTGACCGGGGCCGCGGATCCGCTCGGCGCGCGGATCCGGCCCATCCGTCGCAGGATCCTCATGTACAGGGTCTGTCGCCGGTCACGTTCCGCGGTTACTGTGCGACCCGTACCCGTCGGCTGGCAGGAGGCGCGCGCCATGGCGTACGACGACTCGCGGTTCCGCGGTGAGCCCGGATTCCGGGAAGAACCCGACTTCCGGTCGGGCGGCGTGCCCGAGGACGCACCCACGCTGGGCGTCTCCAGCCAGTCCGTCTACACCCCCGGGAACTTCCCGGTCTCGCCCGCCTACGGCGCCCCGAGCTCCGAGACCACCACCCTGGGCCTCGACGTCCGGCGCCGTCCCCCGACCGCCCGGCAGCTCGGCGACGTCTTCGACGACCCCGAGCACGGCGAGCCCGGCCGCGACCGCTACGCCGTGCACGCCCTCTGGGAGCTGGTGCTGCTGCTGGCCGCGGGAGCGCTGCTGTACCTGCTCCACGACGCGAGCCCCGCGGCGCTGCGCGGCGAGGAGCTGCGCGCGCTGCTGCTCTCCGGCGCCGAGCTCGGCCTGGTCGCCGTGGCCGCCGGCCTCACCCTGCGGGCCGGCGCGCCCAATCTGGCCCTCGGCCCGATCGCCTTCGCCGCGGCCCTCTTCTTCGCCAAGAACGCCGACCGCGGCCTGCTCATGACCGCCGCCATCACCGGACTCATCGCCGTCGGCGTCGGCGTGGTGATCGCGGTGCTGGTCGTCGCCTTCCACGTGCCCGGCTGGGCGGCCGGCCTCGGCGCCGCCCTCGCGCTCATCGCCTGGATCGCCGACCAGCCCGCCGAGAAGCTCGTCGCCGGCGCCTACGACCCGCACCCGCACGCGATGTGGTGGGCGATCGGCGTGGCCGTCCTCGCGGCCGGCGGCGGCGCCCTCGGCATCATCCGGCCGCTGCGGCGCGGGCTCGGCCGCTTCCGGCCCGTGCGCGACCCGGCCGACCGGCGCGGCGGCGGCGCGGCCACCTTCACCGGGCTCGCGCTGGCCGGAGCCGCCCTGCTCGCGGCCATCGCCGGGGTGCTCGTGGCCCTCGACGACCGCGGTGTCGCGGCCGGCGACGCGAGCGCCTCCTTCGGCGGGTTCACGGTCAGCGCGCTCGCGCTCGGGGCGGCGCTGGCCGGCGGCACCTCGGCCTTCGGCCGCCGCGGCGGGGTGCTCGGCACGCTGCTCGCGGTCGCCGTGATCACGCTGCTGCTGCGGTACACCGCGGCGGAGGGCTGGAAGCTGCAGCCGGTCGCGCTCGCGGCCGGCGCGATCGGGCTCGGCCTGGTGGTGACCCGGCTCGTGGAGACCTTCGGGCGCCCCCGCACCGCGGCGGAGGAGGCCGAGGAGGCGCCCTGGACCCCGCCGTCGATCACCGCGCCACAGCCCGAGCCCGACGACAACTGGTCCCCGCCGTCGAGCCGCACCGGCAGCTGGCCCGCCACCAGCGGCTACGACGCCCCGCAGGACTCCGATCGCGGCTGGGGAGTCGAGGAGCGCTGGGGGACCAGATAGCCTGGTGACCATGACTGACGTCAGGTTCGAACAGCTCGAAGCGCTTTCCACCGAGGAGCTGCGCGACCGCGCGTTCGCCCTCGCGCGGCAGAAGCGCGACATCAAGTTCTTCTGGGACCTGTTCACGCATGTGACGTACAGCGACGAGGACACCCAGGACGGCTGGATCGGCTCCCTCGACGCGACCATCGACGACGCCGTCGCCCTGTGGCGCGAGGTCACCAAGCACGAGTACGGCGAGAACGAGCCGCTCGTGCGGGCCGCATTCATCGACTACATCATGAAAGCCGACAAGTAGCACAAATCGTCGTCGGTTTATTTTTCGCGGCCGGGGGGCCTTATCCCGGCATGGCAATCACGCGATCCCGTTACCGCACCGCGACGAGTGCGGGCACGCTCGTCGCCTTTCTCCTGGTGCTGATCTTCGGCAGCCCCTGGTACGTCGACTGGACCCAGAAGGGCGACCGGGGCATCTTCCTGGAGACCCTGGCCTGGCCGGCCTGGGACCTCGACACGAACGCCGCCGTGCGCGACGTGCTCGGCGCCGACCTCAAGGCCATCCTGCTGGTGCTCTTCACGGCGCTGTTCATCACGCTGCTCGTCGGCGCGCAGCTGGCCTCGGCGCGCGGCACCCTCTCGGCGATCTTCACCGGATGGGCCGCCTACATCTTCGCCGCCGCGCTCGCGGCCTTCCTCACGTCGTTCCTGCTGGCGAGCCCGTCGTTCGGCCAGGCCACCGCGAACGCGGCCGGCGGCGCGGGCTACGGCCTGATCGTGGGCTGGATCATCGGCCTGGCGACCATGGCCGGGCGGCGGCCGTAACCGCCGCCCGGGAAGTCAGCTCAAGCGGGCGTGTCCACCGCCGCTGACGCCAGGGCGACCTGGACGTCGGCGGCGGTGAGCGCGCCGATCGGCGAGTCGCCGTCGCGCACCACCACGGCGCCGCGGCCCGCCGCCAGCATCGCCCCGAACGCCTCCCGCAGCGTCGCGCCGGACGACACCACCGGCGCGTCGTCGCCGGCCTCCGCCACCGGCCGCAGCCCGTCGGACGGGATGGGCGTGACCGAGAGCCGCATGATCCCGCGGTCCTCGCCGACGAACCGCTCGACGAACTCGTTGCCGGGCCGCGCGAGCAGCTCGGCCGGGGTGGCGTACTGCTGCAGCTGCGCGTGATCGGAGAGCACCGCGATGCGGTCCCCGAGCTTGATCGCCTCCTGCAGGTCGTGCGTGACGAGGATCGTGGTCTTGCGCACCGCCCGCCGCAGCCGCAGGAACTCGTCCTGCAGCCGGCCCCGGTTGATCGGGTCGACGGCCGAGAACGGCTCGTCCATGAGCAGCACCCGCGGGTCCGCGGCGAGCGCCCGGGCGAAGCCGACCCGCTGGCGCTGGCCGCCCGAGAGCTCGTGCGGGTAGCGCTTCGCGTACTGCGCCGGGGGCAGCCCGACGAGGTCGAGCAGCTCGTCGGTGCGCGCGGCGGTCCGGCCCTTGTCCCAGCCGAGCATCCGCGGGACCGTGCCGACGTTCGTGCGCACGTTCTGGTGCGGGAAGAGCCCGACGTTCTGGATCACGTAGCCGATGGTCCGGCGCAGCTGCGTCGGGTCCGCGTTCGTGACGTCGGTGCCGTCGATGAGGATGCGGCCGCCGGAGGGCTCGATGAGGCGGTTCACCATCCGCAGTACCGTCGACTTGCCGCAGCCCGACGGGCCGATCAGCACCGTGACCTCGCCGGCGCCGATCTCGAGGCCGAGCTCCTCGACCGCGACCGTTCCGTCCGGATACACCTTGCGCAGCCGATCGAGCGTGATCGGCGCGGCATCGTGCTTCGCGGTAACGTCCACGCATGTCCTTCCTGGCTCGCGGTGAGGCGGGCAACCCCTGGTTCTCCTGGTCGTACGTCCGGGACAACGCCGACACGATCCGGGATGCGCTGCTCGACCACATCGTGATCACACTGTGGTCGGTGGCGATCGCGGTGGTCATCGCGATTCCGCTGGCGGTGCTGGCGTACTGGGTGCGCCCGCTCGCCACGCCGATTCTGACATCAGCCGGCGTGCTTTACACGATTCCGTCGCTGGCCCTGCTCGCCTTCCTGGCCCCGTTCATGGGCACCGGACGGTCGCCGGTGATCCTCGCGCTCACCTCGTACGCCTTGATCGTGCTCATCCGCAACGCCCTCACAGGCCTGCTACAGGTGCCCGACGACGTGCGCGAGGCCGCGACCGCGATGGGCTACAGCCGATCCGCCCGGCTCTGGCGCGTCGAGCTGCCGCTGGCCCTGCCGGGCATCCTCACCGGGCTGCGGCTCGCGACCGTGTCGACAGTGGCGTTGGTCACGGTTGGCGCGATCGTCGGCTCGCACGGCGGCCTCGGCTCGCTGATCCTCGCCGGCTTCCGGAACAACTATTACAAGGCTGAGATCTCCACGGCCGCGATCGCCTGCGTCGCGCTCGCGCTCGTGCTCGATGTGGTGCTGATTCTCGTCAGCCGGTCGCTGACGCCGTGGACGAGGAGGCGCTCGGCATGAGCGGTTCGGAGCGAAGCGGAGAGGCCGCGATCCAGGAATGCAGGGTCGGGTGCTCGCGGCGGCCCCGGGGCGAAGCGGAGGGGACGCTGTGAGTGTCATCAACGACGCATTCGTGTGGCTGAATGATCCTTTGAACTGGAGCAATCCGGGCGGGATCGTCGAGCGCCTGACGGAGCACATCGAGATCTCCTTGGCGGCGGTACTGCTCGGCTGCGTCGTCGCATGGCCCGTCGGCATCCTGCTGGGCCGGCGCGGGGCCGCCTCCGGCGTCATCGTGCTGCTGTCCAACCTGACCCAGGCCGTCCCGGTGATCGCGCTGCTGACCATCCTGTCGCTGACGCCCATCGGGCTCGGCAAGCCCGCGGTGATCATCGCGCTGGCGGTGTTCTCGCTGCCGGCCCTGCTTGCCAACGCGTACACCGGCATGCGCGAGGTCGACCCCGAGGTCCGCGACGCGGCCAAGGGCGTCGGCATGACCACGGCGCAGCAGCTCCTGCGGGTCGAGCTCCCGCTCGCGGTGCCGTTCCTGGCCACGGGCCTGCGCATCGCCACGACGACGGTGGTGGCCACGGCGACGCTCGCCACCGCGGTCAACGGCGGCGGGCTCGGCATGATCATCTCGGCCGGCTTCGGCCTCGGCCCCGGCCACGGCGGGCAGATCCTCGCCGGTGCGATCCTCGTCGCCGGGCTGGCATTGATCGCCGACGGTGTGATGGCGGTCATTGAGCGCAAGCTCACACCGAAGGTCCTGCGGCGGGCTGCCGGGCGCTCCTGACCTCGAATAGGTGATCTGCGCGACAGCTCGGTGACCGGTCGTTACGAAAACGTGCCTGGCTGCGGTTGCCGAATTTCCATCGCCGGAGTTGCCTATTGGACAGCGGGCGGGCTTTCTTGCCATTCAAGCGCCGTCCGTCGGACACGCGGCCGGTCACAGTGATCGCGCCGGGACACGGAAGGCGGGCCAAGTTTTGCGAACAGCCATACGCGCCACGCTCGGGGTATTCCTCTGTCTCGCCGGTGTGGGCCTCGCCGCCTGCGGTGAGTCGGGGTCCTCGGGCACTGAGGCGCCGGCGAGCGTCAGCGGAGCGGGATGTGCTCCGGTCGCTGGGGAGAAACTGGTCGTCCTCGATGACGACAAGAAGCTCCAGCTGGCGGACAACGTGATTCCAGCGATCAACGCGAAGGTCGCCGACCCGGCCCTCATCGCGGCGCTGGACAAGGTCTCGGACGCACTCACCCCCGAGAAGCTGATCGCGCTCAACAAGGCGGTCGACGTCGACCGCAAGACCTCGAAGGTCGCGGCGGAGGAATTCGCCAAGACCGCGAACCTCACCACCGGACTGGAGAAGGGCAAGGGCGGGGCCATCAAGATCGGCGCCGCGGACTTCTCCGAGAGCGCCACCCTCGGCGCGCTCTACGAGCTGGTCCTCGACGCCGCGGGCTACGACGCCTCGGTGCAGACCATCGGCAAGCGCGAGGTCTACTACGGCCAGCTCACCAAGGGCGACATTCAGGTCGTCCCGGAATATGCCGCGACCCTGACCGAGTTCATCAACCAGTCCGTCAACGGCAAGGACGCCAAGACGCTCGCCTCCGGTGACGTCGACGCGACCGTGACCGCGCTGAAGGACCTCGGCGGCAAGGCCGGCCTGGCCTTCGGCAAGGCGTCCAAGGCGACCGACGGCAACGCGTTCGCGGTGACGTCGGAGTTCGCGTCGAAGAACGGCCTGAAGACGCTCAGCGACTTCGCGGCCAAGTGCTCGGGCCAGGCCACCGTCCTGGGCGGCCCCGCCGAGTGCCCGCAGCGCCCGTTCTGCCAGCCGGGCCTGGAGAAGACCTACGGCATCCAGTTCGGCAAGGTGCTGAGCCTCGACGCCGGTGGCCCGCAGAGCAAGGACGCCCTGAAGAAGGGCACCGCCTCGCTCGCGCTGGTGTTCTCGTCCGACGGCTCGCTGGGCTAGCCCGAAGATCGAAGTCGTCCTCTCGTACCGCCGCGCCGAGGCGGTACGGGAGGACATTTCGTTTGTGGGCAAGTGCGGGTAAGTTCTCTGCTCATGCCGGCCGCGGAGACCACCGGACCACCCGGGGAAAAGCGGAGCACCAAGCTGCTCCAGCTGCTCTTCTGGGGCGGTGTCGGGCTGGCCCCGCTGGCCGCCCTGCTCCTGCTCGTGGGCAGCGGCTTCGTGCTGCAGTTCGCCGCGGTGCTCGGCCTGTTCGCCGTCGTCCTCATCGGCCTGTCGATCGCGCTGCGGCGCGAGGGCGAGACGGTCAAGGGCGAGGTCGAGGAGATGGTGTACGAGGAGATCGACACCCTTCGCGAGAACGTCCGCGCCGACATCACGCACGCGGCCCGCCAGACCCACGGCCAGCTCATGGAGCGCGTCGGGGTGCTGCACGAGACCGTCGACGCGCTGCGCAACCAGGTCGAGATGATGCGCGGGCAGCTCGAGCGGGCCGCCGCCCAGCCGCCGCCGCCGAACCACCCGAGCGGCTCGGCGTCGGTGCCCCAGGGCGTGCTGCGGCACACCGAGACCGTGCAGGTCACCACGAAGACGATGGTCGTCGACCCGACCGAGTCCCGCTCCGGCACCGTCTACGGCGGCGGGCCGCGCGCCGACATCCCGCAGCAGCGCCGCCCGGACCGCGCCGAGCGCATCCCGTCGCGCCCCGAGCCGCGACCCGAGCAGCGACCCGAGCAGCGACCCGAGCCGCGCGGCGAGGAGTACGGCCGCCGCCAGGAGCGCCGCGACGACCAGCGCCAGCGGGACGAGCGCCACGAGTACGGCCACCGCGAGGAGTACGGCCACCGCGACGAGCGCCGTGACGAACGCCGGGACGAGCGCCGCGACGACTACGGCCGCCGGGACGAGCGCGAGGACCACGGCCGCGGCGAGCGCAGCCGCGAGCAGGTGCGCGACCAGGCCCGCGAGCAGAGCTCCTGGACCGAGCAGCTGCTGCGCGAGCGGATGGCCCGGGCCGAGAGCGGCGAGTGGCCGCAGACCCCGTCCCGCGGCGCCGACGTCGAGCGGCGCGGCGGCGGGGGCCGGCGCCGGGCCGACCCGGACGAGCGGGACGACGATGACGACAGCGTGACCGGCATGCGTACCACCGACCGCTGGGCCTCCGTGCACAGCGACGAGCGCGGCGGTCGCGAGCTGCGCATGGGGGAGCGGCGCTCGGCCGTGCACGCCGACGAGACCGGCACGCACGTGCGCATCGAGGACCGCTGGGCCTCCGTCCGGCACGAGGAGTACTACCCCGACGACTCGCCCACCGGCGGCCACCGCGCTGGCCCGGACGACCGTGACGACCGGCATGACGACCGGCACGATGACCGCAGCGGCGAGCGGCGCGGGCGGCGGCGGGCCGACCCGGACGACCGCGACGACGAGGCCTTCGACTCCCGGTTCGAGGGCCGCTACGAGTCCGGCACCGAGAGCCCCCGCCGCTCCGAGGCGCGGCGGGAGCGCGAGCGCAGCTGGGCCTCCGGCGAGCAGGCCCGGGTCGAGGTGGGCCGTCGGCCCGAGGGGCAGTGGTCGGAGAGCACCTACGAGGAGGGCCGGCGCGACGACACCGGCTCGACCCGCTGGTCCGAGGTGCGCCGCTCCGAGCGGGCGGTCGGCGGTCCGCAGGCGGCGCTGCCCGCCTCCCCGGCCGAGCCGGCCTCGCGCTGGACGTCGGGGAACCCCCGCGAGGACGAGCGCTGGGCGACGCCCGCGCGCGAGGACGAGCGGGTGGCGCGGCGGGCGCGGCCGGACGACGACGAGGAGTACGGCTGGAACGGCGCTCGCGACGAGCACCGCGGCGGCCGGGCCGCCCGGCCGATCGTCGACTTCGAGGGCAGCGACGACCGCTGGCGCTAGCGTTCGCTCCTTGCCGGTTTCCTTCTTGTCGGTTTCCTTCTTGCCGGTTTCCTACTTGTCGATGTCGCCGACGACGAAGAACATCGAGCCCAGGATCGCGATCAGGTCGGGCACCAGCGTGCCGGGCAGGAGCGTGGACAGCGCCTGCACGTTGGCGTAGGAGGCCGTGCGCAGCTTGAGCCGCCAGGGGGTCTTCTCGCCGCGGGAGACGAGGTAGTACCCGTTGATGCCGAGCGGATTCTCGGTCCACGCGTAGGTGTGGCCCTCGGGGGCCTTGACGACCTTCGGCAGGCGCACGTTCACCGGGCCGGTCAGCTGGTCCACCCGGTCGAGGCACTCCTGGGCGAGGTCGAGCGAGACGTACACCTGATCCAGCAGCACCTCGAAGCGCGCGTGGCAGTCGCCCGCCGTGCGGGTCACCACCGGCACGGACAGTTCGCCGTAGGCAAGGTAGGGCTCGTCCCGGCGCAGGTCGAGGTCGAGCCCGGAGGCCCGCCCGACCGGCCCGGACGCGCCGAACGCGGCCGCGTCGGCGGCGCTGAGCACCCCGACGCCCTTCGTGCGGGCCAGGAAGATCTCGTTCTTGCGGATCAGGTTGTCCAGGTCGGGCATGCGCCGGCGGACCTGGTCGATCGCGGTCCGGGCGCGGGTGGTCCAGCCGGCCGGGACCTCCTCCTTGAGCCCGCCGACGCGGTTGTACATGTAGTGCATCCGCCCGCCCGAGGCCTCCTCGAGCACGGCCTGGATCGTCTCGCGCTCGCGGAATGCGTAGAAGACCGGCGTGATGGCGCCGATCTCCAGCGGGTAGGAGCCGAGGAACATCAGGTGGTTGAGCACCCGGTTGAGCTCGGCGAGGGCGGTGCGCAGCCACACGGCCCGCTCGGGGACCTCGATGCCCATCAGCCGCTCGACGGCGAGCACCACGCCGAGCTCGTTGCAGAACGCCGAGAGCCAGTCGTGCCGGTTGGCCAGCATGATGATCTGGCGGTAGTCGCGCACCTCGAAGAGCTTCTCGGCGCCGCGGTGCATGTATCCGATGATCGGCTCGGCGCTGAGCACGCGCTCGCCGTCAAGCACCAGCCGCAGGCGCAGCACGCCGTGGGTCGAGGGGTGCTGCGGGCCGATGTTGAGCACCATGTCGGCGGTGTCGAGCCCGGCACCCGTGCCGACGGTGACCTCGGACGTCATGGGTTCAACTCTAGAGGTCCTGCAGGATGCGCAGCGCTCTCGATACGTTGTGCATGGTGCTCGTATCGGCGACCGCCACCCGCTCCACGAACCACCGCTTCAGCGGCGAGGAGAGCCGGTCGGGCATGACGACGTACTCGTCGAGCTCGACCGCGAGCGGCGAGTCGCGCAGCTCCTCGGCGTCGGTCACCTCGGCCACGATGACGACGGGGACGTCGGTGCCGTTGAAGACGTCCGAGCTGATGATCAGGCCGAGCCGCTCACGGGCACCCTTGATGAGCCACACTTCACCGCGACGCACGGCGTCCACGGTATAGCTCGGCGTCGACGATAGCGATCTCCTCCTCGTCGGCGAGTGCGGACGCGTCGAGATCGATCTTGGCGCGGCGGACCGCCTCGGCGTGGGCCGAGAAGATCTCTCGCAGGGCCCGCTCCTGCGTGGCGCGGTCGATCCACGCGCTGAGCGACACCCCGTCGCGCTCGGCCCAGTGCCGGGCATCGGCGATGGTCTGATCGGAGAACGAGAGGGTCACCTTCGTCGTCATGCCATCGAGTGTACCGCCGGTATGACCATCGGTCATACCCAGCGCATGACCCAGTAGTGGCCGCCCAGCCCGCCCGGGTCCGTGAGCTCGGCCGCGGCCGAGGCGCGGGCCAGCGCGCGCACGTAGGCGGCCGGGTCGGTGCTCGCGAGCGCGAGGGGCGGCCGGGCGCCGTCCACGCCGAGCAGGCGCAGGGCCTCGCGCTGGGGCAGGACCGGCGCGCCCAGCGAGTCGAGCGCGACGTGCGCGGTCAGGTCCCGCTCGCCGTCCGCCACGGGCTCGACCTGGCGGCCGTCGCGGAAAGCGGCCAGCGTGCCGAAGGGCGGGCGCCCGGCCGCGAAGTGCCCGTAGTCGACGGCCAGGGCCAGGCCGCGCTCGACGGTGGCGACCGCGGCGGCCCAGGCCTCGTCGCGCGGCCGGCCGATCTCGGCCCGCGCGCCGGGCGGGGCGCCGTCCAGCGGCCACCAGCGGTCCAGCCACGCCCGGTCGGCGGGGGCGATGGGATCGTCGGCGGGGGTGAGGTCGGCGCGGAGGTACCGAATCCGGAAATCGGCGCCGAGCTCGACGATGTCCACGGGCACGTTGTCGAGCCACTCGGTGGCGATCAGCAGTCCGGCGGTCCTCTCGGGCGGCGTCGTGGTCCACCCGATCGGGGACGGCAGATCACCCGGTCGAGGGGCCCGCTCGACCCCCGTCGCGCGCACCCGCCGGCGCACGTCGTCCGGCAGTGCGGCCAGGACGGCGACCAGCAGCTCGCCCCGGCCGGCGCCGACGTCCACGAGGTCGAGGCGCGCCGGGCGATCGAGGGCCTCGTCGAGGCGGCCCAGCAGTGTGGCGACGGCCCCGGCGAACAGCGGCGAGGCGTGCACGCTGGTGCGGAAGTGATCCGCGGGGCGCTCGCGGCGGAAGAAGCCCTCCGGCCCGTAGAGGGCCGCGTCCATCGCCTCCCGCCACAGCATCACAGGAAGGCTCGGCCCTCGCCGCGGTACGTCGGGACGACGTCGACGATCCGGTCGCCCTGCACCAGGTGCACCTCGTTGACGTGTTCGCACAGTTCGCCGGCCTTGGAGTGGCGGAAGTACACCCGGTCGCCGACCCGCAGTCCGGCCGCGCCCGGGCCGACGAGCGGGGTCTGCACCTCGCCCGCGCCCTCGGTGCCGATCAGCTTGAGGCCCTCCGGCAGCCAGGGCAGCGGCTGGCGCGTCGGCGACGTCTCGCCGGAGGCGATCCAGCCGCCGCCGAGCGTGGTCACGGTGTCCGCGTTGGGGCGCCGCACGACCGACAGGGCGAAGAGCGCGGCGGGTTCCGGGCGCCAGTTGCTGTACCCGTCGAAGAGCCACGGCCCGAAGAGCCCGGATCCGGCGGCGACCTCGGTCACGGCCGGGTCGGCGGCCGTCGCGGCCACGCTGCCGGTCCCGCCGCCGTTGACGAACTCCAGGTCGGCGTGGCGGCGCACCTCGGCGACGACCGCGGCCCGGCGGGCGAGCAGCTCCGGCATCGAGCGCCGCTGGATGGCCCGGATCAGCACGCCGCGCACCGGGCGCCCGGGCGGGGCGTCGCCCAGGCCGGCGATCTGGGCCTCGTAGGACATCAGCCCCACCAGGCGGAACCCCGGCCGCGCGGCGATCGCGGCGGCCAGCTCGCCGGCCTGCCGCGGGCTGTGCACGGGGGAGCGGCGCACGCCGATGTGCACCTTGGACACCGGCCGCCAGGAGGCGTCGAGGTCGATGCAGACCCGCACGGGCGCGGCCCGCCGATCGGCCGGGACGAGCGCGTCGAGGAGGTCGAGCTGCTCGATGCCGTCGACCATCACGGTGATCGTGGCGGCCAGCTTCTCGTCCGTGGCCAGGCGGCGCAGGGCGGCGCGGTCGGCGGTGGGGTAGGCGACCAGGATGTCGTCCGCGGTGCCGTGCCCGGCTAGCCAGATGGCCTCCGGAAGGGTGAACGCCATGATGCCGCGCCAGCCCGGCTGGGCCAGGGCGCGCTCGATCAGCGCGCGGACGCGGACGGACTTGCTCGGCGCGCGCAGCGGCTTGCCCGCGGCCCGGCTGACCAGGCTTTTGCTGTTGCCGTCGAAGGCATCCAGGTCCACGATCGCGAACGGCGGGTCGAGATCGGCGGTAGCCCGGTCATAACGGGCACGAGCGTTGGACACGACGTCACGGTAACCGGTGCCCCAGGAAGATGAAAGAACCTCGCGTCCTTGGGCGCGCCTCCGGAATTGTCGGGGGTGGCCTGTAGCGTGAGGACCGGAGATTCTAGGGGGTGCCGCCATCGCCAGCAGCGATCTTTCCGGATTCGGGGAGCTGAGTGCCGTCCTGCGCATCCGGCCTTTCCGCCGGCTGTGGGCGGTGCTCGGCCTCTCGTCCCTCGGCGACTGGCTCGGCCTGCTCGCCGCCTCCACGTTCGCCGCCGCGCAGGTGTCCAACGAGGCCGCCCAGGGCGTCGCGTTCGGCTCGGTCATCGCCGTGCGCCTGCTGCCCGCGCTCATCCTCGGGCCGGTGGCGGGCGTCTTCGCCGACCGGTTCGACCGGCGGCTGACGATGGTCGTCTGCGACCTGCTGCGCTTCCTGTTCTTCGCCTCCATCCCGGCCGCGGCCCTCGTCACGCGCGACGCCGCCCTGGTCATCAGCTGGACCGCGATCGCCACCTTCGTGATCGAGACGGTCGCGATGATCTGGACGCCGGCCAAGGAGGCGTCGGTGCCCAACCTGCTGCCCCGGGCGCGGCTGGAGACCGCCAACCAGCTCACCCTCGCCACGACCTACGGCATCACACCGGTCGTCGCCGCGCTCGTGCTCATCGGGCTGCAGTCGCTGATCACCGCCATCTTCGGCCCCACCGCGCCGGCCGGCCTGCAGCCCAGCTCCGTCGCGCTCTGGTTCAACGCGCTGACGTTCCTGGCCACCGCGGGCACCGTGTTCTTCGGCATCCGCGAGATCAGCGGCCGGCGCACCGCGGGGGTCGAGCGCAAGCCTGGCATGATCCACGAGTTCACCCAGGGCTGGGCCTTCGTCAGCAAGACGCCGCTCGTGCGCGGCCTGGTGCTGGGCATCTTCGGCGCCTTCGCCGGCGGCGGCGTGGTGGTCGGCACCGCCAAGTTCTACGCGACCTCGCTGGGCGCCGGCACCAAGGCGTTCGCGCTGCTCTTCGCCGTGCTCTTCCTCGGCCTCGGGCTCGGCATCGCGGCCGGCCCCAAGCTCGTTGGGGCCCTGTCCCGGCGCCGCTGGTTCGGCCTGTCGATCATCCTGGCCGCCGGCTCCGTCCTCATCCTCGCCCTGGCCACCCACCTCACCATCGCGGTGGGCGGCGCGCTGCTGGTCGGCGTCGGCGCCGGCATGGCGTTCCTGTCCGGCACCACGCTGCTCGGCGGCGAGGTCGCCGACGACATGCGCGGCCGGGCCTTCGCCTTCGTGCAAATGGGCACCCGCGTGGTGCTCATGCTCACCATCTCGCTCTCCAGCGTCATCGTCGGCCTCGGCGGCACCCGCACGATCAACCTGGGCTTCTACGCCTTCGACGTCTCCAGCACCCGGCCGCTGCTCGCCATCGCCGGCGTCCTGGGCGTCTTCGCGGGCCTGTTCGCCCTGAAGCAGATGGACGACAAGAGGGGCGTGCCGATCCTCGCCGACCTGATCGGCTCGGTCCGCGGCCGCCCGCTCAGCCCCGCCGACCCGCGCGCCGCGAGCGGCGTGTTCATCGTGTTCGAGGGCGGCGAGGGCGCGGGCAAGTCGACACAGGTCGACCGGCTCGCCGACGGGCTGCGCGCGATCGGGCGCGAGGTCGTGGTCACCCACGAGCCGGGGGCCACGCCGATCGGGTCGAGCATCCGCAGCCTGGTGCTCGACCGGCCGGCCGAGGGCGGCGAGGCGCTGACGCCCCGGGCCGAGGCGCTGCTCTACGCGGCCGACCGGGCGCACCACGTGGCGTCCGTGGTCCGCCCGGCGCTGGGGCGCGGGGCGGTGGTCATCAGCGATCGGTACGTCGACTCCTCGCTGGCCTACCAGGGCGCCGGGCGCACGCTGCCGGTCGACGAGGTGTCGTGGCTGTCGAAGTGGGCGACGGGCGGGCTCAAGCCGGACCTCGTGGTGCTGCTCGACCTGGACCCGTCGGTCGGGCTGGCACGGGCGGGGAAGCGAGGGGAGGCGGACCGGCTGGAGAGCGAGTCGCTGGCCTTCCACGAGCGGGTGCGGTATGCGTTCCTCGACCTGGCCTCGGCCGACCCGAGCCGCTACCTCGTGCTCGACGCGACCAACGGGGTCGACGCGCTGGCGGAGGGCATCCTGCAACGGGTGCGGCACCTGATACCCGAGGCCGAGTCCTCCATCGAGACGGTGCTGCACGACGCGGCCGAGGTCGCCTCGGCCCTGACGGGCGATCCGGGCCCCACCGCCGACTCCTCCTCCTCCTCCTCCTCCTCCGGCTCCTCTGACGACCCGGACGCCCCCGGGCCGTCGGGCGGGGCCTCCGGCTTATCGTCCGGGCAGGGGTCGCGGGTATGACGCCGCCGATCTTTGACGAGCTGGTCGGGCAGCCGGATGCCGTGGCGACGCTTTCGCGGGCCGTCGAGGCGGCCGACGCGGTCGTGCGCGGGGAGGCGCCGGGCGCGGCCGGGCAGCAGGCGATGACCCATGCGTGGCTGTTCACCGGTCCGCCGGGGTCGGGGCGGTCGGTCGCCGCGCGCACGTTCGCGGCGGCGCTGCAGTGCCCCAACGGCGGGTGCGGCACGTGCCCGGCGTGCCATACCGCGCTGACCGGCACGCATGCGGACGTTCGGTTCGTGGTGCCGGAGGGCCTGTCGATCGCCGTCGGCGAGATGCGCGCGCTGGTGCTGCGGGCCGCGAGCTCGCCGACCCAGGGACGCTGGCAGGTGCTGCTGGTCGAGGACGCCGACCGCCTGACCGAGGCGGCCGGCAACGCGCTGCTGAAGGCGGTCGAGGAGCCGCCGCCGCGCACGGTCTTCCTGCTGTGCACGCCGAGCACGCACCCCGACGACATCTCGGTGACGATCCGGTCGCGCTGCCGGGTCGTACCGTTGCGGCAACCACCGGCCGAGGCCATCGCCGCGGTCCTGCACCGGCGCGACGGCATCGACGAGCAGACCGCCGCGTGGGCGGCCGCCGCGTCGCAGGGGCACGTCGGCCGGGCCCGGCGCCTGGCCCGCGATCCGCAGGCGCGCAGCCGGCGGGACGCGGTGCTCGCCGTGCCGCGCCGCCTCACCGGCATCGGCGCCGCCTTCGACGCCGCGAGCGCCCTGATCGAGGCGGCCGAGGCCGAGGCCGCCGCGACGGTCGCCGAGGTCGACGCGAAGGAGCGCTCGGCCCTGGAGACGGCCCTGGGCGCGGGCGGCACCGGCAAGGGCGCCGCGAGCGCGGTGCGGGGCTCGGCGGGCCAGCTGAAGGACCTCGAGCGCCGCCAGAAGTCCCGCGCGACCCGGGCCCAGCGCGACTCGCTGGACCGGGCCCTGGTCGACCTGGCCGGCTTCTACCGCGACGTGATCGCCAACGCCTTCGGCGCCGACGTGGCTCCCGTGCACGGCGACGTGGACGAGCTGGCGACGGCCGCGGCGGAGAAGTGGACGGGCGAGAGCACGCTGCGGCGGCTGGAGGCGGTGCTGGAGTGCCGCGTCGCCATCGAGGCGAACGTGAAGCCGCGGATCGCGGTCGAGGCCATGATGCTGGCCCTCTGGCGGGGCTGATCCCTTCGGTTTCGTCGCGTCGCGTCGCGTCGCGCTTGCACTGGCGCGCTTGCACCGGCCTCGTGTCGCGGTGCGCTTGCACCGGCCTCGCGTCGCGTCCCGGAACGCGTCCTTCAGTTTCCGGCTGGCCGCGTCGCGGCGCGCCCGCACCGGCCCTCGTCGCGTCCGTGGAGGACGCCCTGCATGACCCATCGACGACCGTTAGCGGTCCCGGCTTCGGTTACCCGCCGGTTGTGGATAGCGGGGCGGGGTTATCCACAGGGTTGGATTCGGTCTTCCGTGGGGGCGTCGGGGTGCCGTACGGTCGGGCGCGGGAGGTCGAATGGGGCGCGAGATCGACGAGACTTGGATCGAGGAGGCGGTCGAGCGCTACCGCCGCATCGAGGAGCTGCAGGCCCGGTTCGACAAGGCGGTGAAGACCGTCGAGGTGGCCGTGCGATCGGCCGACGGGCTGGTCGAGGTCCTGGTCACCGCCGACGGGACGATCCGCGACGTGCGCATCGAAGGCCCGCTGCACAACCGGTCGAGCGAGGCCGTGTCGCGCTCGGTCCGCGAGGCGGTGACCGCCGCCGCGGACGCCGCGGCCTGGGCGCGCGGGAAGCTGCGGGCCGAGACCTTCGGCGACTACCGCGAACTCCAATGACATCGACCATCGCCACCGCAGGAGCGTCCCGGGCGACGGTCGGCCGGGCGGGGGAAGAGATGCGACTCGAAGACCTTGCGCAGCGGCTCGAGGAGGCCGGCGACAGGCTGGCCCGGGCCAGCACCACCGTCAACATCATCGACCCCGGCGCGCGGGCGTTCGGGGCCGACTCCGACGGCGCGCTCGGGCAGACCGGGCGAGACCTGCACCGGCTGCTCGCGATCGCCCTGAACGATCGTGGGCGCGAGGCGGTCGAGCACGGCGCGCGGCTGGCCGAGACGGCGCACGCGCTGCGGCGGGCGGCCGCCGCCTATCGCGGTGCCGAGGAAGACGGCCGGGGGCGGCCATGACCGACGCGCGGGATCGGCTCGGCTGCGCGCTGCGGTTCGGCGCCGAAGTTGATCGTCGGGGGCGGGTATGACCGATGCGTTGGATCGGCTGGCCGGGCCGGGGGACGTTGCGGCGGATGGGGGCCGTGCCTGGCAAGGTGCTCGACTGTGCGCTGCGGTTCGGCGCCGGAGTAGATCGTCGGGGCGGGCATGACTGACGCGCTGGATCGGCTGGCCGGCCCGGGAGACGATCTGTTCCGGCGGGTCGAGGCTCTGCTTGACGCGGGAGGGGTTCCTGCTGGTAGCCGTGCCGAAGAGCTGCTGCTGCGGGTGGGGGCCATGCCCAGTGAGGTGCTCGAGTTTGCGCTGCGGCTCGACGTGGGCTCGATCCGCGCCGCCGTTCAGGAGTTGCGGGGGTTGGGGGATCACTTCCGTGTGCTGCCGGAGCGGCTCTCCGCCGATGTCCGGGGCAGCGGCTGGGAGGGCAGCGGGGCGGAGGCCTTCGGCGTCGCGTGGGCCGCGCTGGCCGAGTTCATCGGGGGCGACGAGGACAGCATCGTGGGGCGGGTCGATGCCACCGCCGCCTATCTCGACGGCGTCGCCGGTTGGGCCGGGGAGTTCCGGGGAGAGATGGCCGAGGCCGTTGCCCGCGTCCTGCAGTCCGCCGAGGCCGTCGTCGTCGTGACCGCGGCGCAGGAGCCCGAGGCCGTCGCGGCGGCGGGGCGGATCGCGGAGCGGGTGCTGCGGACGGCCGCCGATGCGCTCGATGCCGCCGATCGGCTGCGGAAGCGGTATGAGGGGCGGCTGGGCGCGCTCGAGTATCTGCCGCCGCAGGTGCCGCGGGGTGCCGCCTCCATCGCGGGAGTCACCAGGGTGGCGTTGTAGGCCCTGTCCCGCCGATCATGCCGGGCCTGCGCCGGGCCCGGATTCAGTCTGCGCGTGCCAGGCGTCCGCGGGAGACACACAGCGCGTCGGGTCCGGATTCGGTCGGCGCGTGCCAGGCGTCCGCGGGGCATACGCAGCGCGCCGTCCCGCGAGACACCGGCCTAAGCGCGCTCCAAGGCCAGGCGGGTGCTGAAGGCCAGCAGGAGGCCGCCCGTGGTCGCGTCCAAGGTGCGGCGCACGCGGCGGCTGGCGAAGACGCGGCGGGCCCGATCGAGCAGCGACACGATCAGCAGCAGGTAGACCAGCGAGATCAGGGCGTGGCTGAGGGCGTACGCCGGCAGTGCCAGCGGCGCCGAGGACGGGCCGAGGAACTGGGGCAGCACCGCCAAGTAGAAGACCAGCACCTTCGGGTTCGTGATGTTCGACAGGAAGCCCTGCCGCAGGCCCGGCCGCGCGTCCGGCGCGGGCGCGGTGGCCAGGTCGTACTCGCCGCGGTAGCAGGACCGGAACGACTCGAACGCCAGGTACAGCAGATACGCGATCCCCGCCCACTTCACGGCCTGGAAGAGGGGCTCCACGCGCACCACGACCGCGCCCAGGCCGGCCACCGCCAGCAGGCCCTGCACCACGTTCGACGCGGTCACGCCGACCGCGGCCCAGGCGCCCCGCGGCGCGCCGCCCGTCAGGGTGTTCTTCACGACGACGGTGAAGTCGGCGCCGGGGATGAGCACGAGCACGGTCGCGAACACCAGGAACTGCCAGTACGAGCTCATCGGATCTCGATCGGCTCGTCGATGAGGTGCACGTCCATCGGGCGGCCCGGCTCGAACCAGGGCGCCGAGGGCGCGGCCGACGGGCGGGCGTGCCAGTGGCGGCCGGTGCGCCGCACGCCGATCGGGTAGATGGTGAGCGAGCCGTCCGCCTTGAAGTGCAGGCGCAGGAAGCCCTTGTAGCCGGTGATGCCCTGCCCGGCGAACAGCTCGTTCACGTTCACGTCGAACTTGGCCGCGATGAGCAGGTACAACGCGAACAGCTCGCCGGCCGCGACGCCCGACAGCGGCAGGTACAGGACGATCGCGATGAGCAGGGGCAACGGCCAGGTCAGGTCCACGAAGGGCAGGCTGAGCCACGCCCAGGTGCCCAGCGTCGCCAGCCCCACGAAGGCCAGGCCGTGCAGGAGGCCGAGCAGCCAGTGCCGGGGCCTTCGCTGGCCGGCCGAGCGCGGCATGGCCAGCAGGCAGGTGCCGAGGATGTCGATGACCACCATGAGCACGGCCGGCACGGTGACCAGCCGCTGCTCCACGCCGGAGATCACGCGGTCGGCGGCGTTGACGAACGCGAGCATGGTGAGCGTCTGCAGCATCCCCAGCAGGCCCAGGAACATCGGGTTGCGCCACGGCACGCGCCAGAAGACGCCGAACGCCAGGCCGCGCGACTGCGCCTTGGTGGGGAACGTGCGCCGCAGCTCGTACGTCTTCGAGGGCGACGCGTTGCGGACCAGCGTGCGCACCGGCGGGACGGAGATCTGCTCCGGCAGCTCGTGGGTCGGGTAGAGGTACGCGCCGCCGCCGCCCGAGGTGATGAGCTCCCGGTCCGGGCGGGAGTAGCGCGCGTAGTGGTGCAGGTCGTCGGAGATCATCGCGCGCACGTCGGCCCCGGTGGGCGCGATGATCGTGCGGACGAAGTAGTCGAGGCTGTCGTAGGCCTTGCGGTCGTCGGTCGACTCCACCCAGCTCGGCGAGGGCGGGCAGATGATGACCTTGTCGCCGGGGCCGAGGCGGGCGGCCACCGAGCGGAAGTACCGCAGCTGCGGGTCGTCGATGTAGGCGCCGCCCTGCACGTCCAGCCCGAGCAGCCACCACCGGTTCGGCAGCTGGATGGCGAAGTAGGAGCGCGACTGCCGGGTCCGCCAGCCGCCGACCGAGCCCTCGTCGCCGCGCACGAAGAGCCGGAGAAAGGCGGTCAGGCCGTCGTACCAGTCGTGGTTGCCCGGCACCGCGTACATCCGCGGCCGGGGCCCCTCCTCGGGCGGCTCCGGCATCGCCGCGCGGAACGGGCCCTTGAAGCGGTCCTCGTACTGCTGCCCGCTGGCCGTCGGATAGACCTGATCCCCGCCGAGCACCAGCACCTCGCCCCGCGGCAGCTCGTGCCCGTCCACGGTCAGGCTCGGCTGGGCCAGCAGGTACGCCACCGAGTAGGTCGCGTTGAACCCGTCCCCGGTGTCGGCCGCGAAGTCCACCCACAGCTCGCGGGTGTCGGGCCACTCGCCCTCGTCGGTGACCTCGCCGGCGAAGTCCGCCCCCTCGCGCAGGATGCGTGCGGACAGCGCGTCCTGCAGCTCGCGCTTGTCGAGGTACGCCCCGAAGAGGTCGGCCAGCAGCACCCGCACCGCCGTCCCGCTGAGCAGCACCGGGCTCAGCCACGGCACCGCCCGGCGCGGCGTGAACCCCATCTGGTCCGGGTCGAGCGCGGTCGGCCGGCCGCCGGGGGCGATGGGCTGCGCCTCGTCGTCCTCCTGGGGGATCGGCAGCAGGGGCTCGCCCGGGTCGGCGGACAGTTCGCCCGGCGCGGGCGGCATATCGTCGGGCATCACGCGCGGGACGTTACTCGGGCGCGCGCCGACGGGGAATCCCCTCGCGCACGCCCCCGAGGCGTGCCGTACACTTGGGAACCGTTGCCGCCTTAGCTCAGTCGGCAGAGCGATTCACTCGTAATGAATAGGTCGACGGTTCGATTCCGTCAGGCGGCTCCGACAAGGGCCCGGGACCCAGGTCCCGGGCCCTTTGCCATGGTCTCTCCAACCCCGCTCGAAGCAGGCCGAGATCGAGCCCGCGAAGTCCGGGTGCCCGGCATCGGCCGGCATCCGCGTCAGCGACAGGATGCGCAGCCCGGCCGCCAGCTCGATCGACAGCACCACCCCGGACTTCAGGGTGGCCGAGGGTGGGCCACGCCTGGGTGCCGTCGGCACGCCGGTCGCCGACCACGGACAGGTGCCCGTGCTCGCGGTGCCGGTCGCGCTTCGGGTCGAGGGGCAGGTACGGCCGCCACGTCCACGCTCGTCGGGTCGTGCTCGGCGTCGCCCTTCAGGCCCCAGGAGTCCGGGTCGGTCGCGGGCGGGGCGGCCCGCAGCGCCGCCCGCTGGAGCTGCTCGAACAGGGCGAGGATGGACTTCGCAGCGCGCCAGGCCATGGGATCGGCCCTCCTCGTGCCGGGTGGTCTCGTGCTGCGGATGCGCGGGCCGGGGCGTTTGATGCGGTCGCGTCTTTTACAGTCAGGTTCGCCTCGGCCCGGCCGATCAGGACGGGGTGGAGTCGGGACGCCGGGATGCGTGAGGCCGTGGCCGCGGCGCTGAGCCGGGGTGCGCGCGAGGGCCGCAGCACTGCGGTGCTGCTCGTCGGCCCCGAGCGGCCCGGCGGGGCCGCGCTCGACGACTTCGACGAGCTCATGCGCCGCAGCGTGCTGCGCGACGATCCGGTCGGCCGCGTCGGCGAGGAGCTCGCGGCCGTGCTGCACATCCGCAGCGTCGACAACGCCGAGGCCGTCGCGCGGCGCATCGCCGTGGCCGGGCCCGCGCGCATCGGCATCGCGGTGGCCGCGCCCGGCGAGTACGGCGCCGACGACCTGCTGCGCCGGGCCGCCCTCGCGCTGCAGGAGGCGCGCAGCCGCCCGGACGGCGCGCCGTGGGCCTGCTACGAGCCCGCCTCCGTCGTGGCCGGCCCGCTCGCCGGACAGTTGCGCGAGGCGGTGGGGAAGGGCGAGCTGCGGCTGCTGTACCAGCCGATCGTGGCCCTGCCCGACGGAGACCTCGCCGGCGTGGAGGCGCTCGTGCGCTGGGCCCACCCCGAGCGCGGCACGCTGGAGCCCGACGCGTTCGTCCCGCTCGCCGAGCGCATCGGCGTCATCGGCGACCTGGGCCGCTGGGTGCTGGAGGAGGCCTCGACCCGGGCCGCGCTCTGGCAGCGGCGGCTGCCGGCGCTGCAGCTCAACGTGAACGTCTCGCCGCGGCAGCTGGACGACGACGGCTTCGCCGCGCAGGTGCTGGCCATCCTGGAGCGGACCGGGTTCTTCCCCGGCAACCTGGTGCTCGAGGTGACCGAGGGCGCGGTGATCGGCGAGCGGGCCTCGCTCGCGCAGCTCGCGGTGCTCTCCAACGCCGGCATCCGCATCGCGCTCGACGACTTCGGCACCGGGTACTCGTCCCTGCGGTACCTGGCCCGCCTCCCCGTCGACGTGCTCAAGCTCGACCGCGGCTTCGTCGCCGAACTCGACGGCACCTCCCGCGGCGGCGCGGTCGCCCAGGCGGTGCTGCGCCTCGGCCAGATCCTGCACCTGGACACGGTCGCCGAGGGCGTGGAGAGCGAGGCCCAGGCCCGCGAGCTCACGCTGCTGGGCTGTCACAAGGCCCAGGGCTTCCACTTCGCTCGCCCACTCACCGCCTCCGAGCTGCAGCGATGGCTGCCCGCAGGCGACCTGTCACGCTACGAGTCCGAGGTCTGGGGCCCGGAGGTGTGATACTGCACGGGCCATGGGTGCCCATCTCCGCCTCCGCCTCGGCGTCTCGCTCGTCGTGGCCGTCTCGGCCGCGATCGCCGCGACCGCGCTGGCCCCCCTCCCCGCCGCGATCCTGCTGATCGCGGCCGCCTCCACCGCCGGAGCGCTGCTGGGCTGGCCCGGGGCGGTGTTCGGACTCGCCCTGCTGGTCTTCGCCGACGGGGTCGCGGCCAAGGTCGCGGTCGGGCTCGCCGGGGCGCTGCCGTGGGTCGCGATGCACGCGTGGCGGCGCTGGTCGGCCCGCGACCGGCGGCGGCGCGCCGAGGCGGCCGCGGCCGAGCGGGCGCGATTACAGGCCGAGATGCACGCCTCGCTGGCCGAGACCCTCGAACTGGCCGCGATCCGCGAGCCCCGCGCCGACCCCACCGACGCCGCGCTGCCGGATCTGGTCGCCGCGATCACCCACGAGTGGTCGCAGCGCTCCGGCGTCGGGGTCATCCTGCACAGTGCCGGCCTGGACGAGACCGGCGCCGCGGCGCCCGAGGCCGGCATCGAGCTGTGCTGGATCCTCCGCGAGGCGCTGGCCAACGTCGCCGCCCACGCCCGGGCCGAGACGGTGGCCGTGACGCTGGAGCGCGACGGCGACGGCATCACGCTGGAGATCCGCGACGACGGCGCCGGCTTCACCCCGCCGGCCGCCACCGGTCGCGGGATAGCCGGCATGCGCGAGCGGGCCCGCGTCTGCGGCGGGCAGCTGACGGTCTGGTCGCGCCCGGGCGGCGGCACCAGGATCACCGCAACCGTCCCGGCCGCCATGGCCGTCGGGGCGGCCCTGCCCTCGTGGCGCGTCCGGCTGGGCGCGGCGATGGCGGCGGCGGTCGTACCGCTCGCCGTCGTCGCCCTCCTGACCGCACCCGGCGGCCTCACCTCGCCGCTGGCCGCCGACGACGGTCAGCTGCCCTTCGACCCGAACGCCACCCGCGGCCCGGCCACCGCCCAGGCCGGCCGCGGCGGGTCGCCCGGGCGCTCCGGCGCGACCGGGAGCCCGGCCGCCACCCCGTCCCGCGGCTCCTCGGGCCGCCCGTCCGGCGCGGCGGGGACCAGCGGCCCGGCCGCGCCGCCGCCGACGACCGGCCCGACCGTGGTCGAGCAGCGCACCTGCCGGGTCGCCTACGTCAAGCGCAGCGAGTGGAGCCCCGGCTTCGTCGCCGACGTGACCCTGACCAACCTCACCGGGGCCCCGATGCAGGGCTGGTCGCTGCGCTTCGACTACACCGCCGGGCAGAAGGTCACCAGCTACTGGAACGCGATCGCCGCGCAGAGCGGCACCGGGGTCGTGGTGCGCCCGACGGGCGACCAGCCGACCCTGGCCGCGGGGGGCTCGCTGACCTTCGGCGTCCAGGGCGTCTGGCAGGGCACCAACCCGAGTCCGTCCGCGTTCACGCTCAACGGGAGCCCGTGCGGCTGAGCCAATGGACGATCGCCTCCGTGCGGTTGCTCACCTGCAGCTTCAGGTAGATCTGGCTGACCCGGTTGCGGACGGTCTTCTCGGCCAGGGCCAGCCGGTGCGCGATGGCCGCGTTGGGCTCGCCGGCCGCGAGCAGCTCCATGATGTCGAGCTCCCGCCGGGTGAGCGGCTGGCGGAACGGCCCCGGCCCGAGCTCGGTCGGCCGGCTCTGCACATGGTCGACGACGACCGACAGCGGGATCGGGGACAGTCGGCTGTGTCCGGCGGCGGTCGCGTGCACCGCGTCGAGCAGGTCGGCCCGGGTGTACTGCCCCTCGACCAGCAGGCTCCGCGCGCCCGAGCGCAGGGCGGTGAGCACGTCGCCGGGGACGATCGCGTGCGTGACGATGAGGACCGGCGGCCGCGGGCCGGGCAGCGTCGCCAGCGCCGCCAGCTCGCGCACCGGCGCGAGCGTGTGCAGCACGATGACGTCCACCGCGGGGGCGTCGCCGCCGAGCACGTCGATGAGCGGGCGCACCTCGACGCTGTCCGCCGCCGGGCGGATGAGCTCGGCGAGCGCGTGCCCGGCCCCGCTGACCACCAGCACCTTCGTCACGGGCGCCACCCCACCACGGCCCCGCCGGGCTGGCAACGAGTTCCGAAACTTTTCAGACCATGACTCGGGTCCGCCGTGGCGCGGACCGTTGCTCCCGTCAGCGCCTGGTCTGGGTCGGTCTCCGCGAAGCCTCACCGAGCCGGACTGGGCGAACCGCTCGGCGCTGCGCGCCGACGCTGCCAGGTCCGCCGCTGGTCACCGTAGGCCTTCTATCAGTCCCTCCGTGCTCGGGACGGCCCCGCCCGTGGCCCGGGACATCGATGCCGTTGGCAGCCGGTCAACGAGTCCAACGACTACAGCCGCGGCACCGCGACGTCCTATGTGGACGCGGCGACGGTTCCGGGCTACGTCGGCGGCTCGCTCGCCTGGGGAGTGCAGCCAGCCCTCCTAGCCGTGCCGCTCCTCGTACGCCTGGCGTGATCCGCACACCGACGCCCGGCTGCAGGAGCAGCGGGAGCCGTCGGCGTCCATGCGGACGACGACCGAGTCCCGCGGCACGCTGTGCCCGACCACGCGGCCCTCGCCGTCCGGGGTGCTCACCCGCGCCCCGACGGCGGGGGCCGTCGCCTGGAACGAGACGTACAGGGGATGTTCGTATTTCAGGCAGCACATGAGCCGCCCGCAGGCGCCCGAGATGCGCAGCGGGTTGAGCGGCAGGTCCTGGTCCTTGGCCATGCGGATGGTCACGGGCTCGAAGTCGTTGAGGAACGTGGCGCAGCACAGGTCGCGCCCGCACGAGCCGATGCCGCCCTGCACGCGGGCCGAGTCGCGCGCCGAGAGCTGCCGCAGCTCCACGCGGCAGTGCAGGGTCGCGCCCAGATCCCGCACCAGGGAACGGAAATCCACCCGATGGGGTGCGGTGAAGTAGATGGTCGTCCGCGCGCCCTGCCCGCCCGCGGAGTCCAGCACGTGGTCTACTGCCACGACCTTCATCGGCAGCTCGTGGTCGCGGATCAGGCGCTTCGCCGCGACCTTGGCCTCGGCCTTGCGCTTGCGCAGCAGCTCGTCGCGGCGCAGGTCGTCGTCGCCCGCCAGGCCGAGGAGGCGCGGGAAGCCCTCGGTCTCCTCGGTGACCCACTGGGCGGCCCAGACGCATTCGGCCACCTCGGGCCCGTCGTCGGTCGGGATCAGCACGCGGTCACCCACCTCGGGGCGCAGCTCGCCGGGGTCGAAGTAGAACAGCCGGCCGTAGCGATTGAAGCTCACCGCGCACAGCATGCCCATGGCGATCACAGTAACGCGGGTCACGCCGGGCGCCTACGGCCCGCAGTCAGATGACGGGAAAAGTGGGGAAAAGTCCGACTCGACACTTTTGAGCGACCCCGTACCTATCTCATAGCTTTCGTCGTTACTAGTGCGGATGAGACCCCAAAGAGTGGCGTAACTCCGGCTGGGAAGGCCTCGTTGGGCGCAGCAGTGGCACGCCCTGACGGGGCTTGCTCCCGTACTCCCCGGTCTCGGAGGACCTCATCGCTATGACGGCACCTGTAGCTTCCGCGCGCCCAAAAACAGCCCGACTGATCGTCGCCCTCGCCGCCGCTGGGGTCCTCGGAGCAGTGAGCCCGGTCGCGTTAGCGGCTCCCGCCTCGGCGGGCGCGCCGGAGAGCTCCGGCTGCCCCGAGGGCTTCGGCGCCACGGCCGCCGCCAACACGCTCGCGATCGGCGGGCTGGACCTGCGCGGCATCGGGCTCAACACGCCGCCGCTGCCGGAGCTGCGGACCGCCACCGCGCACTCCGGGTTCGCGGGCGGCCCGGCCCGGGCCGCGGCCGACGCGCGCTACATCCAGAGCAGCGGCGTGCTCCCGCCCGGCCTGATCGGCCCCAGCGCCTACCAGCAGGCGCCCCCGCCGCACGAGCAGGCGGCGACGGTACCCGTCCAGGGCGTCAACCTCGGCGTGCTCCAGGCCGGCACCGGCGGCCTGCGCGCCCACGCCACGTGGCAGGACGCGGCCCAGTGCACTGCGGCGGCCGGCCCCAAAGCCACCGCCGACGCCCGCCTGGCCGGCCTGGCGGTGCTGCCCGGCCGCGGCGGCCGTGCCCTGCTGCGCTTCGGCGCGATCCAGAGCTCGACCGCGACCGGGGTCGACAAGCTCGACGGCAAGACGGCCGCGAAGGCGACGGCCACGGGCGGCATCGCCGACTTCACGCTCCTGGCCGGCGGCCCGTCAGCGATCGGCGTGCGGGTCGTCAGCCCGCCGAGCCTGACGGTCACGGCCGGGGCCAAGAAGACCGTCGACTACAAGGCGCCCGTGCTCGAGGTCCGCGTGCCGGGCCGCGACGTGCTGAAGGTCGACTCGGCCGGCTCCCACATCGACGTGGTCGTCCCCGTCGACGGCAACTCCCGCACCGAGGCCGAGGACCTGGGCCGCGCCGAGAACCTCCCGGTCGCCGGCCTGCCGCTGCTGGACCTGCTCGGCGGCGCGACGAGCGCCCTGTCCGGCACCATCGCCGGCGCCACCGCGATCCCGGAGTCGCTGCTCGCGGGCCTGCTGCCCGGCCTGCCGATCGTCGGCGGCGGTCAGTCCACGGTCCGCGACACCGAGGGCCGCTCGGCCCGCCCGGCCCGCGCCGTCGTGCTGCGCGTCGAGCTCGGCTCGGTGGAGAAGCAGACGAGCGCGTCCGGCCTCTACGCGAAGGCGTACTCGGTCCGCGTGAAGCTGATCGTGCGCACGAAGTGGAAGTCGGGCGGCTACGGCGACCAGACCGACCAGACCACCATCCTGGACCTGGGCGTCTGCCAGCTGGAGGCGGCCGCGGCGTCGCCGTCGTCCGGCGGCTACGGCCAGGGCGGCGGCTCGAACGGCGGCGGCTACGGCGGCGTGAGCGGCGGCTCGGGCGGCGGCGACAGCCTGCCGGTGACCGGTTCGCGCGCCGCGTTCGTCCTCGGTGCGGGCCTGCTCCTGGTCGTCGCGGGCCGGATGTTCGTAGTGCTCTCCCGCCGGCGCTCGGCGGCCTGAGGCCCCTCAAGACCCCTCGCAACCCCTTCGCCGCCCGTGCAGCCTCACACCGAGGCTGCCCGGGCGGCGTCTTTTGTGCCCCAGAACAAAAAAGCCGCCCGAGTGGGCGGCAGCTGAGCCGGGGCGGCGCGGGACCAACGGTGGATCGGGCGGCGACGGCGACGGCGACGGGTTGGGCGGGCGGCGGCGGTTGAGCGGGCTGTGCGGGGCTGCTCGTTGAGCGGGGCGGCGCGGGATCAGCGGTGGATCGGGCGGCGGCGACGGGTTGAGCGAGCGGCGGCGGCGGTTGGGCGGGCGGCGGCGGTTGGGCGGGCGGGCGGTGGTGGTTGGCGGGCGGCACGGGACTAGCGGCGGATCGGGCGGCGGCGACCGCGGCGGGTTGAGCGGGCGGTGCCGGGGCTGGTGGTGGGTCGGGCGGCGGCGGTTCAGCGGGCTGTGCGGGGCTGGTCGTTGGGCGGGCGGTGCGGGGGCTAGTGGTGGATCGGGCGGCGGCGGAGGACGGCGGCGAACTCCAGGGCCGCGGACGCCACCCGCTGGGCGCCGATGATGGCGTGATCCCAGCTGCCGTTCATGCCGGACGCGAACTCGATCTGCACGTCGCCGTCGTCGATTAGCAGTATCGGGTCGCCCTCGTCCTCGGTGATGACCGCGGTGATCGCGCGCAGGTCCAGGGACACGATCGGGCTCAGCTCTTCCTCGTCGTCCTGCATCGCGAGGCCTCCATCGGCTGCTCGGGGGGTGCGGCGACCGCGCGGCTCGCAGCAGTTTGGACGGCCGCCGCACCCCGGTCCGGGTGGCGCGAGGCCTGACCGCCCAGCCCGGCCTCGCGCTACGGTGATAGTAGCACCAAGTGTCCGTGGGGCCATAAGGCCAGGTAGTTACCTGCCGATTTCGCTTCGTATGGTCGCCAGCATGATCTCCCGGAGTTCCGGCCTGTCGTTGTATCGGCAGGTCGCGGACGTGATTCGGCAACAGATCATCAGCGGTGAACTGCCGCCGGGAAGTCTGCTGCCCTCGGAGAAGTATCTCGCCGAGGAGCATGATGTCGGTCGCGACACCATCCGAGACGCGATGGCGCACCTGCGCAGCGAGGGTCTCGTCGAGAGCAAGCGCGGCTACCGCAGCCGGGTTCGCGCCATCCAGCCGCGCGAGCGCATCTGGCTGCACTCGGGCGAGGTCGTGACCGCCCGCATGCCCACGCCGGCGGAGAAGAAAGAGCACAGCATGCAGGAAGGCGTGCCCGTGCTCGTCGTCGGCGACAAGGCCTACCCCGCGGACCGCTACGAGTTCGGCCCCGCCGAATAACGGCGCGCACGGACTGGCATCCGGCTCACCGCGACCAACCGAAGACCCGGCGCGCGCACGGACTGGCATCCGGCTCACCCGTGGCAACCACAGACCCGGCAGCGTCGGTGAAGGCCCGCCGAATAGCGGCGCGCACGGACTGATATCCGGCTCACCGTGACCAACCGCGGGCCTGGCAGCGTCGGCGCGCCAGCGCCGAGCGGTGTCTGGCGGGAGCGACGGTCCGTACCCCGGCGGACCCGAGCCATGCTCTGGCGTGCCGCGCATCACGCATAAATAGCTTGAAGTCGACCGCCCTCGAAACCGATGCTTGTGGCAAGCAAGTATCGAGTTTCGGGGGAGCGCGTGTACGAGGACAGCGAGCACGCCGCCATCGGGCGGCAGGTCGGCCGGTTCATCCGGCTGTCCGAGCGGCTCTTCGCCACCCTCAAGTGGAATGACGCCGGCCGCGGCCTCGAGCGCCCGGCCTACGTCCTGCTGAGCCGGATCGCGGTCGACGGACCGTTCCGGCTGTCGGCGCTCGCCGCTGAGGTGAGCCTCGACCTGTCCACCGTGAGCCGGCAGGTCGCCGCGCTGGAGAGCGCCGGGCTCATCGGCCGGGCCCAGGACCCGTCGGACAAGCGGGCGAGCCTCGTCGAGGTCACCGACCTCGGCCGCGAGGTCTTCGCCGAGAACCGCGACCGCTGGCTGTCCATCTGGCGGGAACTGCTCGCGGACTGGACGCCGGAGCAGCGCGCGGAGTTCGCCGCGCTGTTCACCCGGCTGAACGAGTCGATCGCGGAGAGGCTTCCGCAAGAGAGGGATTGTCGATGACCACCGCCGCGCCGGAGCAACAGACCCGGCCCACCCTCGCCCACCGGCAGATTCTGCTGCTGATGGGCGGTCTCATGACCGGGATGCTGCTCGCCGCGCTCGACCAGACGATCGTGGGCACCGCGCTGCCGACGATCGTCGGTGACCTCGGCGGCCTCGACCACTACTCCTGGGTCGTCACCGCATACCTGCTCGCCTCCACCGCGTCGACGCCGCTGTACGGCAAGATCAGCGACCTCTACGGCCGCCGCCCCGTGCTGCTGTTCGCGATCGCGACCTTCCTGGCGGGCTCGCTGCTGGCCGGCCTCTCGCAGAACATGACCGAGCTCATCGCGACCCGGGCCCTGCAGGGCATCGGCGCCGGCGGCCTCATGACGCTCGCGTTCACGATCGTCTCCGACGTCGTCGCGCCCCGCGAGCGGGCCCGCTACCAGGGCCTCTTCGGCGCGGTGTTCGGCATCTCCTCGGTCGCCGGGCCGCTCGTCGGCGGCTACTTCGCCGAGCACGACTGGCGCTGGATCTTCTACATCAACGTGCCGCTGGGCATCTTCGCCCTGTTCGTGTGCGCCCGCGTGCTGCGGCTCGTCCCGCACACCCGCCGCGAGCACCGCATCGACTACCTCGGCGCCACGCTGATGGTGGCCGGCTCCAGCGCGCTGCTGCTGGCCCTGTCGCTCGGCGGCAGCGAGGGCTACGCGTGGGACTCGGCCAAGATCCTCGGCCTGCTCGCCGGGTTCGTCGTGCTCGCCGTGCTGTTCGTGTTCGCCGAGAGCCGGGCCGAGGAGCCGATCCTGCCGCTGCGGCTGTTCAAGCGGGCCACGTTCTCGCTGTCCAACACGGCCACGTTCATCCTCGGCTTCGCGATGTTCGGCTCGATCATCTACGTGCCGCTGTACCTGCAGATCGTCAAGGGCGCCACCCCGACCCGCTCGGGCCTGCTCATGCTGCCGATGATGGCGGGCGTCATCGTGACGTCGATCGTGTCCGGCCGGATCATCTCCCGGGTCGGCCGCTACAAGTGGTTCCCGGTCGCCGGCACCGTCGTCATGGGCTCCGGCCTGCTGCTGTTCACGACGCTGCAGGTCGACACCCCGCTGTGGCAGGCGTTCATCTACATGACCGTCATCGGCGTGGGCCTGGGCCTGGCGATGCAGCCGCTGATCCTGGCCGTGCAGAACTCCCTCGAACTGCGCGACATGGGCGCCGGCACCTCCGCCGCCACCTTCTTCCGCTCGCTCGGCGGCTCCGTCGGCGTCGCGGCGCTCGGCGCGGTGATGAACAGCAAGCTCAGCGGGGCGAGCGGGGGCGTGTCGATCAACGCGCCGGCCCAGGTGCGTTCGCTGCCCCCGGCCCAGTTGGCGATGGTCGAGCACCTCTTCGTCAACGCGCTGCACCCGGTGTTCCTGGCGGCCGCGTTCGTCGCGCTGCTGGGCACCCTGATCACCGTGGCGCTGCCGGACAAGGCGCTGCAGGGCGCCACCCAGGCCGAGACGACCGACGCGTCCGACATGGAAGCCAAGGTCGCCGCGTTCTAGACAGTTCCCTCTTGTAAGCCAATATGTCCGGACGTAGCACCCAGTCCGGATCGGGACGCTTCGCGGATCCGATCCGGACCGGGGCCCGCACCTCGGGCGTCAGGACATATTGTTACTCGCGGGTTTCATTGTGGCGCAGCGCACATTAGCTTTGCTGTCATGCGCAGCACGATGATGAAGACACCCCTCCTGATCTCCCGCATTCTGCAGCACGGCTCCACCGTCCACGGCGACTCCGACGTCGCGACCTGGACCGGCGAGGGCGCCCGGCGCACGAGCTATGCCGAGATCGGTCGCCAGGCCGCCCGCCTGGCCCACGCCCTGCGCGGGCTCGGCGTCACCGGCGACGAGCGCGTCGGCACCCTGATGTGGAACAACGCCGAGCACCTGGTCGCCTACCTCGCGGTGCCGAGCATGGGCGCCGTGCTGCACACCCTCAACCTGCGCCTGTTCCCCGAGCAGCTGATCTACATCGCCAACCACGCCGAGGACCGCGTGGTCATCGTCGACTCGACGCTGATCCCGCTGCTGGCCGGCGTGCTGCCGCACCTGAGCACCGTGCGGCACATCGTCGTGGTCGGCGCCGGCGACACGTCCAAGCTGGTCAAGGACGGCGTCGAGGTGCACTCGTGGGACGAGTTGCTCGCGGGCCGGCCGGACACGTTCGACTGGCCGGCCGTGGACGAGGACGACGCGGCGGCGCTGTGCTACACCAGCGGCACGACCGGCAACCCCAAGGGCGTCGCCTACTCCCACCGCTCCATCTACCTGCACTCGATGGAGGTGTGCATGGCGGAGAGCTTCGGACTCGGCCCGCAGATGCGCAACCTGACCATCGTGCCCATGTTCCACGCGATGGCCTGGGGCCTGCCGTATGCGGCGCTGATGAGCGGCGCCCAGCTCCTCATGCCCGACCGGTTCCTGCAGGCCGCGCCGCTGGCCAAGATGATCGAGGTCGAGAAGCCCTCGTTCGCCGGGGCCGTGCCCACGATCTTCTCGGACCTGCTGGCCTACCTCGACGCGAACCCGACCGACGTCTCCTCGCTCAAGGAGGTCGTCATCGGCGGCTCGGCCTGCCCGCCGGCCCTCATGCACGCGTACGCGGACCGGTACGGCATCCAGGTCATCCACGCGTGGGGCATGACGGAGATGTCCCCGCTCGGCTCCATCGCCCGGGCCCCGCACGGCGTGGACTACCCGGAGGCGTGGTCGTACCGCTACACCCAGGGCCGCATCCCGGCGAGTGTCGAGGGCCGCATCGTGGGCCCCGGCGGCGAGGCGATGCCCAGCGACGGCAAGGCGGTCGGCGAGCTGCAGGTGCGCGGGCCCTGGATCACCTCGCAGTACATCGGCGAGGACGGCCCGGACCCGGACAAGTTCGAGGACGGCTGGCTGCGCACGGGCGACGTCGGCACGCTCACGCCGAACGGGTACCTGACCCTGACCGACCGCGCCAAGGACGTCATCAAGTCCGGCGGCGAGTGGATCAGCTCGGTGGACCTGGAGAACGCGATCATGGCCCACCCCGCGGTGCTCGAGGCCTGCGTGGTCGGCGTGCCCGACGACAAGTGGGGCGAGCGCCCGCTCGCGACGGTCGTGCTCCGCGAGGGCGCCACCGCCGACGCCGAGACCCTGCGCGAGTTCCTCGCCGAGAAGGTCGCCCGCTGGCAGCTGCCCGAGCGCTGGTCGTTCATCGAGGCGGTGCCGAAGACGAGCGTCGGCAAGTTCGACAAGAAGCGGGTGCGGTCCGACTATGCGGGCGGCTCCCTCGAGGTGGTACAGATCAACGGGTGACCCGCCCGGCCAAGATAGCGCTGGCGATCACCGCGGCGCTGTCGGCCTGCGTGATCGCGATCTGCGGCGTGGCCCTGGCACTGCGCGACTGGGTGCCGGGGCTCGCGGGCTGCCCCGACCTCACCAGGCCGCCGAAGACCTCGGTCTTCACGGAAAAGGCGAGGATCGAGCAGTTGTACCCCCAGCTGCGCCCGATCCGGTCCGTGCACTGGCAGGAGCACGAGGCCCGCGCCCGCAGCTGCCCCGAGATCGGCCCGATGGACTACGAGATGAACGGCCTCGCGGTCCTCACCCCCGAGCGCGCCGCCGCCGCGCCCGACGGCCCCGCGGTGGCCGCCCCGGACATCCCGGCCGACCTGCGCCCGTTCGCCCCGCCGGCGCCGCAGTGGCTCGACGTCGGCGGCGGGCTGCTGCTCGACCGGGCGTCCGCGACCGTCTACTTCACGCGGATTTCTTCGCGGCCGTCTTCTTCGCCGGGGCCTTCTTGGCCGGCGCCGTCTTCTTCGCCGGTGTCGCCTTCTTCGCCGCCGCCTTCTTGATCGGCGTGGGCTCCTCGCCCTCCTCCTCAGAGGCGGCCGGCTCCGCGGGCTCCTCGCCGCGGGCGGCCCGGGCCCGTTCGACCGAGGCGCGCAGCGCGGCCATCAGGTCGACCGCGGCGGCCGGGGCCTCCTCGGCCTCCTCCGGCTGCACGACCTCGCGCCCGGCGACCTTGGCGTCGATGACCTCCTGCAGGGCCTCGCGGTAGTTGTCGGTGTAGGTGCTCGGGTCGAAGTCGGCCGCCATCGACTCGATGAGCGAGCCGGCCATCGCGAGCTCGGCGGGGCGGGCGGTCACGTCCTCGTCGAGGATGTCGAACTTGGCCGCGCGGATCTCGTCCGGCCACAGCATGGTGTTGAGCACCAGCACGTTGTCGCGCACGCGGAGGGTCGCCAGCTGCTCGCGCTGGCGCAGGGCCACCTTCACGATCGCCACGCGCTCGACGTTGGTCAGGGCGTCGCGCAGCAGGGCGTAGGGCTTGGCCGCGGTCTGCTCCGGCTCCAGGTAGTACGCCTTGTTGTACAGGATCGGGTCGACCTGCTCGGTCGGCACGAACTCCAGCACCTCGATCGCGCGGCTGGTGGTCAGCGGCAGGTCGGAGAAGTCGTCGTCGGTGAGGATGACCATCTCGCCGCCGCCCAGGTCGTAGCCCTTGGCGATGTCGTCGTAGGCGACCTCTTCGCCGTCGACGGAGCAGACGCGCTTGTACTTGATCCGCCCGCCGTCCTCCCGGTGCACCTGGTGGAAGCGGATGTCCTTCTCCTCCGTCGCCGAGTAGAGGCGGACGGCGATCGAGACCAGCCCGAAGGAGACCGCGCCCTTCCAGATCGCGCGCATGAGGATCCTTTCCGCAGCGTATCGACCATGCAATCTTCAGCTTCGCATCGTTTCGAGCCGGGCGCGAGGAACTCGCAGGCGAACTATCGTGTGGAGCATGGCAGCTGCGCCGGCTCCGATGCTCGCGTCGCCCGGTGCCCTGCCCGCCGGGCCCGGCTGGGCGTACGAGTTCAAGTGGGACGGCATCCGCGCGATCGCCGTCGTGCGCGAGGGCGTGACCAGGCTCTTCGCGCGCTCGGGGGCCGAGGTGACGGCCGCCTACCCGGAGCTCGCCGGCGTCGGGCGGGGCCTGGCCGACTCGGTGCTCGACGGCGAGGTGGTGGCCATGGACGAGGCCGGGCAGCCGTCGTTCCAGGTGCTCGCCGAGCGCATGCACGTGCGCGAGCCGAACCGGGCCGCGCGCCTGGCGGCCACGGTGCCGGTGACGTACCTCGTCTTCGACGCCCTGCGCGCGGAGGGCGACGAGCTCGTCGGGCTGCCGTACCGCACCCGCCGCCGACGCCTCGAAGCGCTCCCGCTCGGCTCCCGCGCGATGGTGCCCCCGTCGTTCGACGACGGCCCGGCGACCGTGGCGGCGAGCCTGGAGAACAAGCTCGAGGGCGTGGTGGCGAAGCGGGCGGAGTCGCTGTACCACCCGGGAGTCCGCACGCCCGACTGGATCAAGGTGAAGCTCGAGGAGAGCTGCGAGTTCGTGGTCGGCGGCTGGCGGCCGGGCAAGCGCGCGCTCGGCGCGTTGCTGGTCGGGGTGCCGGTCCCGGGCGGGCTGGCCTACCGCGGCCGGGTGGGCGGCGGCATCTCCGGCGCGTCCGAGCGCTCGCTGCTGGCGGCCCTCGAGCCCCTGTCGACGAGCCGGAACCCGTTCGGCGCGTCGGTGCCGCGCGAGGACGCCCGCGGCGCCGTGTGGGTGGACCCGCACCTGGTGGTCGAGGTGAAGTTCGGGCACCGCACGCGCGACGGCCGGCTGCGCTTCCCACGCTTCCTGCGCATCCGCCCGGACCTCAGCGCCGAGGAGGTCCGCGATGCCTGACCGGATTCACGTGGAGGTCGACGGCCGGCGGCTGGACATCTCCAACCTCGACAAGGTGCTGTACCCGCGCGCCGGCTTCACCAAGGGCGAGGTCCTCGACTACTACACCCGGATCGCCCCCACCCTGCTGCCGCACCTGCGGGACCGCCCCCTGACCCGCACCCGCTACCCGAACGGCGTCGAGGGCGACGGCTTCTTCGAGAAGAACGCGCCCGCCGGGACGCCGGAGTGGGTGCGGACCGTCCGGCTGCCGGTCCCCGGCTCCTCGAAGGGCCGCGAGCAGATCGACTTCATCGTGGTCGAGGAGCTCGCGACGGTCGTGTGGCTGGCCAACCTCGCGGCGCTGGAGCTGCACACGCCGCAGTGGCGGGTCGACGCCGAGGGCCGCCCGCTCGACCCCGACCAGCTCGTCGTGGACCTCGACCCCGGCCCGCCCGCGGGGCTGCCGGAGTGCTTCGAGGTGGCCCTGATGCTGCGCGAGCGCCTGGCCACCGACGGCCTCGAGTGCGCGGCGAAGACCTCCGGCAAGAAGGGTATGCAGCTCGTCGTGCCGCTGCCCGGCGACGAGACGGCCGACGAGGTGAGCGCCTACGCGAAGGCGGTCGCCGAGGAGCTGGCCCGCGCCCGCCCGCGGCTCGTGGTCGCGAAGATGGCGAAACAGCTGCGGCCCGGCAAGGTGTTCATCGACTGGAGCCAGAACAACGCGTTCAAGACGACGGTCGCGCCGTACTCCCTGCGCGCCGGCCCCACCCCGACCGTGAGCGCCCCGCTGGCGTGGGACGAGGTCGAGGCCGGCGAGCTGACCGCCGCCGGCCTGACCCCATCGGTGGTGCTCGACCGCGTCTCGGCCCGCGGCGACCTCCTGCTGGTCCGATAAGTCGGGCGCTACGCGCCGCGACTTATCGGACATTTCGTATATTTCAGGATCACCGAATGGCGGCGAGCAGCCGGTCGATGTGCTCCTCGGTGGTGCCGATGCCGAAGCTGGCCCGGACGGCCTGCCCGCCCCCCGGCTCGCAGCTTGCCGCCACCTCCGGCGACGCCTCGCCGGTCAGGCGCGCCGTGGCCTCGGACAGCAGGCGGTTCGTCAGCGGGTGCGCGCAGAACAGGCCCGTGCGCACGCCGATGCCGTGGTCGCGGCCGAGCGACACCGCGAGCTGACCCGGGTCGCGGTCCCGCACGGCGAAGGAGACGATGCCGACCCGCTCCGCGTCGGCGGGGAAGAGCCGCAGCTCCTCCACGTGCGGCAGCGCGGCGAGCCCGGCGCGGAGCCGGCGCAGCAGCGCCTGCTCGGTGCCCGCGAGGTCGCCGGCGAGGTCGCGGTCGCGCAGGGCGCGCAGCGCGGTGGCGAGGGCGACCGCGCCGAGGAGGTTGGGGGTGCCGGCCTCGTGGCGGGCGGGGCCGGTGGCCCAGCGCGTGGGCCCGTCGCCGGGGACGTGGGCGCTGGCCCCGCCGCCGGCCAGGTAGGGCTCGGCCGCGTCGAGCCAGTCCGCCCGCCCGGCGAGCACGCCCGCCCCGAACGGCGCGTAGAGCTTGTGCCCCGAGAACGCGACGTAGTCCGCGCCGAGCCCGGCGAGCCGACCGGGGGCGTGCGGGGCGAGCTGTGCGGCGTCGACGGCGATCCGGGCGCCGTGGCGGTGCGCGACCTCGGCCAGCGCCTCGACCGGCCACACCTCGCCGGTCACGTTGCTCGCCGCGGTGACGCTGACGAGGACGTTGGGGTTCTGCAATTGGTACAGGCACAGCTCCAGCGCCTCGACGGCCTCCCGCGGCGTGCGGGGCGCCGGCAGCCGGATCGCGTCGCGCCAGGGCAGCAGGTTGGCGTGGTGCTCGGCGTCGAACGTGACGACCGTGGTGCCCGCCGGGACCGCCCGCGCGAGCAGGTTGAACGCGTCCGTGGTGTTGCGCGTGAAGATCACCGTGTCGTCCGGGCCGTGACCGAGGACGTCCGCGACGGTCTCGCGCGCCTGCTCGTACTCCCGCGTGCAGCGCTCCGACAGGGCACCCGCGCCGCGGTGGACGCTGCCGTAGTAGGGCAGCAGGTCCGCGACGGCGTCGGCGACGACCCGCAGACACGGGGCGGTCGCGGCGACGTCGAGGTTGGCGAAGTCGACGCTGCGCCCGTCGGACAGCTTGACCTCGCCGGGCGTGAGAATTTCGGACACAGGGCAGCCCTTTCGTTCGCGCTTGCTCGGCACACCGCGTGCCGGGCCGGGTCATCACCCGGGGCACCCCGCCGCGAACGCGAGGGTTGCCGGCCAGCAAGCCGGGGCTGTGCGCTGGCACTCATGACCTGACATGACCGTACCGCGGATAAAGTTGCCCCATGAGCGATCTCCCGCCGAATGGGACGCCGTCCTCGCCCGAGCCCGCGTCCGGGCCGCCCGCCGCCTCGCCGCCGGGCGCGTCCCCGTGGGCCTCCCCGAGCGCTCCGGCGACACCCTCCGGCTGGGGCTCGCCAGCCTCCGTCCCACCGCCTCCGAACCCGGAGCCCTCCCCGCCGCAGCCCGCTTCGGCCCCGCCGGCCTCAGCTCCGCCGGCCGCGCAGCCCGAGTGGGGGCGGCCGGCGTGGAGTCAGCCCGCCTCCGCGCCGCCGGCCGTCGAGCCGGCGTCGGCGCCTCCGAGCGCCTGGGGACAGCCGGCGCCCGGTGCCGAGTGGGGCCGGCCGATGACGCCCCAGATCCCGGCCGGGCAGTCGTCCGGCCCGGCGATGGCGCCCGCGGTGCCCAACGTGACCGAGGCGGTCGAGCCGCCGACGGGCCGCCAGGAATACCCGACGGCCGCGCTCGCCCTGGCCGCCGCCCCGCCCGCGAAGCGCTCCGACCGGCGCCGGCTCTGGACGCTGATCGGCGTCATGAGCTTCATCGCGGCCTGCGGCGTCGCCGTGCTCGCGTTCTTCGGCTTCAGCGGCGGGTGGACGGCGCTGGTCGTGGGCGTGGCCTCCGCGGTGATCCCGGTGCCGGTGCTGGTCTCCTGCTTCCTGTGGCTGGATCGGTACGAGCCGGAGCCGGTGAAGTACCTCGTCTTCGTCTTCGGCTGGGGTGCCTTCGTCGCGACCGGGGTGGCCCTGGTGGTCAACACCGCCGGCTCGTACTTCGCCGAGAAGGCCGGGCTCTCCGACGCGCTGGTCGCCGTGATCGTCGCGCCGCTGATCGAGGAGAGCATGAAGGCCCTCGGCCCGGTGCTGCTGTTCTGGCGCCGCCCGCGCGCGTTCTCCGGCATCATCGACGGGATCGTCTACTGTGGACTTTCCGCGACCGGGTTCGCGATGGTCGAGAACATCCTGTACCTCGGCTTCAAGGGCTACGGCGAGGCCGCCGACAAGTCCGGACCCGTCACCGGGGCCGCGGCGCTGGTGGGCATCTTCATCGTGCGGATCCTCATGACCGGGTTCGCCCACCCGCTGTTCACCTCGATGACCGGCATCGGCCTCGGGTTCGCCTCGCGCTCCTCGGCCCGGCCGGTGCGCTTCCTCGCCCCGCTCGCCGGCCTGCTGGTCGCCATGATGCTGCACGGCTCGTGGAACCTCATGTCGGTGACGGCGTCGACGAGCGCGTGGGTCCTGCTCTACGGCTACTTCGCCGTCATGATGCCGATCTTCCTGTGCATGGTCGGCTTCGCCCTGTGGCTGCGCTCCAACGAGGGCAAGCTGACCGAGCGCGTGCTCGGCGAATATGCCCGGGCCGGATGGTTCTCGCCGCCCGAGGTCGCCGCGCTGGGCACGCTCGGCCGCCGCCTGTCCGCCCGCCGCTGGGCCAAACGGGTCGCCGGCGACGCGGGCGCCAAGGCGATGCGGGCGTTCCAGTTCGACGCGACGCGGCTGGCCCTCCTGCGCGACGGCCTCCATCGCGGCCTGGACAAGGAGCCGAAGCGGCGCATGGAGGCGCTCGCCGAGGAGCGGCAGCTGCTGACCGCGCTCGACGCGTATCGCCAGGTCTTCGTCGGCCGCGACCCTCAGTCGCCGCGGGCGGTGTGGGACGGCACGCGCTACCACATCACCTTCCCCGACGGCGTCGTGCGGGTCCTCGACGCCCCGGCCACCCCGGTGGTGCCCGTGCCCGTCTCGCTGGCCCCGCCGCCGCCCCCGCCGGCGTTCGCCGCCCCGTACTACTACCGCTGACCGCCACCCGGCGCGCGACCTACCAGGGCCGCGCGCCGGTCGGCGTCACAGGTAGAGGCCGGTCGAGTCCGGCTCGACGCGCCGGGCCGCGACCGCGTGCACGTCCCGCTCGCGCAGTAGCACGTAGTCGCGCCCCTGCAGCTCCACCTCGGAGCGCTCCTCGGGGTCGAAGAGCACCCGGTCGCCCGCGACGATCGAGCGCACGCTGGGCCCGACGCCGACCGCGGTCGCCCACGACAGCCGCTTGCCGACCGAGGCGGTCGCGGGGATCACGATGCCGGAGATGTGCCGGCGCTCGCCCTCGGCGCCCTCGAGCCGGACGAGCACCCGGTCGTGCAGGAGCCGGATCGGCAGGGCGTCGGGGGTCGCGTCGCCGGTCGGGGCAGCGGATTGAGCGCCGGTGGACGCCTGGTAACCAGCGGCGGGTTGTGCTGTCACGCTTGCGACGCTACCGCCTCGATGCGTGCCAACGTCGCGCGACCCGGTCTACGGTGGGGAGTCGTCGTCGGGAGACGTGGAAGCCGCATCGGGGAGGTAGTACGTGGGCCGGTTCGACAAGGTGCGCGCCAATCTGCGCCGCGCCTACCTCCAGCGACTCGCGGAGGCCAGGGCCGAGCGCGAGATCGCGGTCGCCGAGGAGCCCGAGCCGGAGCCGACGCTGGTCGTGGGGGAGTTCGAGCACGCGACGACCACGAGCCGGGACGACGCGGAGATCCCGCACGGCCTGCGCATCGCCGCCGCCTGGTCCTGGCGCCTGCTGCTGCTGATCGCGGCCGCGGCCGTGCTGCTCTGGCTCGTCGGCCGGCTCAAGACCGTGCTGATCCCGCTGAGCATCGCGCTGCTGCTCTCGGCCCTGCTCGCCCCGGTGATGGGCGTCCTGCGCCGCCGGGTCAAGCTGCCGCCGTCCCTGGCCGCGTTCGTCGTGCTGATCATGGGCCTGGGCGCGGTCGCGGGCGTGCTCACCCTCGTGGTGACCGAGTTCGTGGCGGGCTTCCCGGCCCTGGCCGAGAAGGCGTCGGCCGGCGTGACGCAGATCCAGGACTGGCTCACCACCGGGCCCCTGCACCTCAGCGGCCGGCAGCTCGACGCGACCTTCGACGCGGCGACCACCTGGCTCAACGACAACCGGGGCAGCCTCACCGACAGCGCGCTGAGCACCGCCACCGCGACCGTCGAGTTCCTGGCCCTCGCGCTGCTGATCCTCTTCGTCACCTTCTTCTTCATGCGCGACGGCAAGCGGATCTGGCACTTCGTGACCGGCATCCTCCCGACGCCGGCCCGCGACCCGATTCGCCGCGCGGGCGAGGCGGCGTGGCGGACCCTGGTCGCCTACGTGCGGGCCACCGTGCTCGTCGCCTTCATCGACGCGCTCGGCATCGGCCTGCTGCTGTTCTTCCTCAACGTCGACTTCTGGTTCCCGCTGGGCACCCTGGTCTTCCTCGGCGCGTTCGTGCCGATCGTCGGCGCCACGGTCTCCGGCGCCGTCGCGGTGCTGGTCGCGCTGGTCGACGAGGGCCCGATCACCGCGCTGGTGGTCCTGATCGGCGTGATCGCCGTGCAGCAGCTGGAGGGCCACGTCCTGCAGCCGCTCATCATGGGCCGCGCGGTCTCGGTGCACCCGCTCGCGGTGATCGTGGCGATCGCGACGGGCGTGGTGCTCGCGGGCATCATCGGCGCCCTGGTGGCCGTGCCGCTCGTGGCGGTGCTGAACACGGGCATCCGCCACCTGGTCCAGCATCGCCAGGAGCCCCCGCCCGACGCCGTGATCGTCTCCGCGGACTGACCGGAGGCGAGGCCTGATCCATCCGGAGGCGGTCAGTCCGACAGGCGCATCCGCACCCGGCGGTTGGCCTTGCCCTTGGACTCGACCTTCACGACCTGCAGCCGCCCGATCTGCGCCGTCGACGCCACGTGCGTGCCGCCGTCCGCCTGCGTGTCCAGCCCGACGATGTCGACGATGCGGATCTCCTGCTCGTCGGCCGGAATCAGGTTCGACTGGGTGCGGATGATGTCGGGCAGCGCCAGGGCCTCGTCCCGGCCGAGCACCTGCGTCACCACCTTGCGGTCCGCGACCACCTCGGCGTTCACGAGCTCCTCGAGGCGCGCCTTGAAGTCCGGCGGCACCTCCGGCAGGTTGAAGTCCATGCGGGCCTCGGCCGGCTCCATCGAGCCGCCGGTGACGCGCGCGCCGAAGTCGCGGAACACGACCCCGCACAGCACGTGCAGGCCCGAGTGGGTGCGCATGAGCTTGGTGCGCCGATCGTCCTCGACCGCGCCGGTCACCTCGGTGTCCACCGGGGGCAGCGGGTCGCCCTCGGCGGGCAGGAGGTAGAGGTCGTCGGACTTGCGGGTGCCGACGATCCGCGTCTGAACGCCCTGCCAGAGCAGGACGCCGTGGTCCGGGGGCTGCCCGCCCCCGCCCGGGTAGAAGGCCGAGCGATCCAGCACGATCCCGTCCTCGGCCGACGCGTGCAGGACCTTGGCGGTCCACTCGCGCAGCGTCGGGTCGGCGAGGTCGAGCCGGTACGTGCGGCCGTGATGTGTGACACCCATGAAAGCCGACTATATGCGGCGGGTCGGCCCGGCCCAGGCAAGCGAAGTGGTCATGCAATACAGAATCCGTCGGACCCGGTTCTGATACGCGTCAGCACCTCGGACGTTCGGTCACTCCGGGCGGGCCGTTCAGGCGTTCAGGAAGTCCGAGATCCGGGTGCGCAGGTCGGCCCGCTGGGTCCACACGATGCCGGGCCGGTCGTAGATGTGCAGCTCGGCCTTTGGCAGCGCCCCGGCGAGCTGCTCGGCGACGGAGACCGGGTGCAGGTCGTCGCCGCGGCAGCCGATCACCAGGCACTCGGCGCTCACCGCTCCCAGGTCGTCGCGGTCGGTGACGGCGGCCTGCTCGGGAAGGCTGGCCAGGCCCGCGGCGAGCCCGTCGCGCATGAGCTGGTCGAGGCGCTGGCGCAGGAAGGCCCAGACGGGCGGGGAGTTGCGTAGCTGAGCCGGGATCTCCTGGGAGATCACGTCGGCCACCGAGGCGGCGTCGCCGGCCTCGATCGCCTCCAGCAGCGCGCTCAGCCGCTCCTGGGCCGCGGCCGCGCGCGGCGCGTCGAGCACGGCGGGCAGGAAGAACACGGCCCGCTCGAAGCGCCCGGGATTGTCGGCGAGCAGCCGGGTGAGCGCGCCGGCCCCCAGGCTCACCCCGAGCGCCCGGGTCGCGCCGCCGAGGTCGGCGACCGCGCGCAGGTCGCGGGCCAGGTCGGCGTAGGTCCACACGCCCCCCGGCGCCGCGGACTGCCCGTGCCCGCGGAACTGGAAGAACACCTTGCGCCCCCGCACGGCGCTGCCCAGCGGCCGGGTCTCGGCGATGCCGCTGCCCAGGCCGTGCGCGAACACCGTCACGGGATCGCCCTCGCCGGTGACGAGCCGCTCCAGCTCGACCCCGTGCGGCGTGGCGACCAGCTCGGTGGGCGGGGCCGGGAGCGTCGGGCGGCCGGTCTGCGGGCCCCGCGTCACGGGCGGCCGGAACCGGTCGGGGCGCCCGTCCGGCGGGGGCGGCCAGCGGAAGTCCATCACCAGGAGCCGTGGCCGTCGACCGCGTCGCGCAGCGCGGGACGGATGTCGAGCAGATACACCGCGAAGATCCCGGCCGCGATGAGCGAGAAGATGCCGAGGTGGCCCAGCCCCAGGTTGGGCGAGATCGCGGTGAGCAGCTCGCCGCCGCCGATCAGGGCGAGCCAGATGGATTTCGACATGGTCCCGATGGCCGGGAAGGCGTCGGTCCGCTGCACCACGCAGTGCAGGAAGGCCGCGGCGCCGAGCACCAGGCAGAAGATCCACACGGCGACTTGGATGTAGTACTCGACATCGTCGTAGAAGACCGGGACGGCACTCACCATGTCACGAGCTTATGCCGAAGCCCTCCGGCCCGTGTACGACGGTGCCGGAGGGCTTCGCAGGATTCGGTTACTTCTTGGGTGCGGTCTTCTTCGCCGCGGCCTTCTTGACCGCCGGGGCCGCCGGGTCGGCGGGCTCCTCGGTCGTGGTGACCTCGGCGGTCACCACCTTCTGGGCCGGCTCCAGCTCGACCCTGGCCTCGGCGGTGCGGGCGGTGCTGACGACCTTCTCGCCGCGCGCGACGAGCTCGGTGTAGACGGCCACGGCCCGGTCCTGCGCGATCTGGGCGCCCTGCTGGGCGCTGGCCAGGAAGCTCGCGGCGTTGCGGCGCGCGGCCTCACGCAGCCGGTCGAGGTCGCCGCGCAGGTTGGTGTCGGCGGCGGCCGGGCGCAGCTCCTCGACCCGGGCGCGCAGCTGGGCGACCTGCTCCGGGAGCCGGCGAAGCTGCTGGTAGGCGAGGTCGCCGGCGCCGGCGGCGGCGTAGAGCGGCGTGGGGATCTTGCGCGTGGTGCTCTTCGTGGTGGTCTCGGTGGTCACTGCGACTCCTCGTGGGAACGTGTCGGCTCGGCGGGCGCGTCGGTGCCCACGCCCTCGGGACCCCGGTCGTCGTCGTCGGCCGGGGCCGGGTTGTTCCGCGCGTTCTCCCGGCGGAACGTTTCGTAGATCTGGGTGAGCGACTGCTTCTGGGCCACGGTGAGATCACTGTCCGCGGCGATCGCGCTGAGCACGTCGTGCCCCTCGCGCTCCAGCAGCCCCGCCCGCAGGTACATCAACGGGGTCGACACCCGAAGCGCGCCCGCGAGCTGAGCCAGCACCTCGGCACTGGGTTTGCGCAGGCCGCGCTCGATCTGGCTCAGGTACGGATTGCTCACGCCCGCCTGCTCGGCGAGCTGGCGGAGCGAGATGCGCGCGTTACGGCGCAGGTCACGGATGAACCCACCCAGGTCGCGCGGCTCTTCGTTCACGCTTACCGACGGTAGCGCGGGCTGCTAACTCTTGCAAGCAAAATGCTAACTCCCGCTAGCGTGAACCCTGTCACCGCGCCCTACCACACCGAGCGAACCACGCCTACCTCCCGGCCGCCGCCCAAAACCGGAACCTGACCGCTGAGGTTCACCCCGAGGCGGGCGAAGGCCGCCGCGAGCACCGGGAGCCGGGCCCGCATCCCACCGTCGTCGATCTTGAGCGCCACCGCGCCGACGCCGGGCAGGGCGGCCGCCGCGACCCCCTCCGCGCCGCCCTTGAGCAGCAGCCCCGGCACCGCGCGCATGAGCCGCGTGTCGTCCTCGGCCGGGTCGTCGCCCGACACCAGCAGCGGGAAGGCCCGCATCGCATCGGCCACCGCGCGCTCCCGGCTGCCGTCCGGCGCGCTCACCAGCCGCAGGAACGACCCGGCCAGCCCGCGCAGGGAGAACGCGAACAGCGGCGCGCCGCAGCCGTCGACCCCGGTGGCCGCGATCGGCTCCCCGATCAGCTCCTCGACCGTCGCGCCGAGCCGCTCCTGCAGCGGGTGGTCCGGGTCGAGGTAGGTCTCGAGCGGCCAGCCGTTGGCCTGGGCGGTGCGCAGCATGCCCGCGTGCTTGCCCGAGCAGTTCATGAAGACCCGCTCGCGGCCGTGCCCGGCCCGGACCACGGCGTCGCGGGCATCCTCGGCCAGCGGGTAGTCCGGCGGGCAGCGCAGCGCGTCGACCGGGATGCCGGACTTGGCCAGGATCTCCAGCACGCCGGCGACGTGCGGCTCCTGCCCGCGATGGCTGGCCGCGACCAGCGCGAGATCCGCGCCGTCCAGGCCGAGCCCGGCGCGCAGCAGGCCGACCGCCTGCAGCGGCTTGGCGCTGGAGCGCGGGAACACCGCCCCGAGCACGTCGCCGGCCCAGGCCGCGACCTCCCCGTCGGGGCCGAGCACGACCACGGAGCCGTGGTGGCGGCTCTCCACGAACGCGTTGCGGACGACTTCGGCGAGCAGTTCCCCGCCGGCGTAGAGGTCAGACACGGGCGATCCCGAGCAGCTCGCGGGCCTGGCCGGCGGTCATCGGGGGCCGCTGGGCGAGCCGGGCGAACCCGCTGGCCCGGGCGACGAGCTGGGCGTTGCTGTCGACCGGCTGCCCCTTCGCGTACGTCACCGTGTCCTCCATCCCCACCCGCAGGTGCCCACCGGCGGCGAGCGAGGCCAGCAGCACCGGCAGGGAGGCGCGGCCGATCCCGGTCGCGGAGAACGTGGTGCCCTCGGGCAGGTCGCGCAGCGCGGCCTCGCAGGCGGCAAGCGCGGCGACGGTCCCGGGCATCCCGCCCGGCACGCCCATCACGAGGTCGACGTGCACGTGCCCGCCCGCGGGCAGGCCGTGCCGGTCCAGCAGCCGGCGCAGGGTGGTGAGCTGGCCGAGGTCGAAGATCTCGTACTCGGGGACGATGCCCCGCTCCTGCATGCGCGTGTGCAGGTCGACGATGAAGTCCCAGCGGTTGAGGAACACGTCGTCGCCGAAGTTGACGGTGCCCATCGTGCACGAGGCCATGTCCGGCCCGGCCTCGAGCACCCGGAGCCGGTCGGCCTCGGGATCGGTCACCGCGCCGCCGGTGGACAGCTGCACGATGAGCCCGGTCGCCTCGCGCAGCGCGGCCACGGCCTCCCTGAGCCGGCCCAGGTCCAGCGTCGGCTCCGCGTCGTCGTCGCGGAGGTGGACGTGGATCACGCTCGCCCCGACCGCCTCGCAGTCCCGTGCCGTCGTCACCAGTTCGTCCAGCGTCACGGGCAGCGCCGGCACGTCCGTTTTGCGGGATTCCGCGCCGGTCGGGGCCACCGTGATCAACGTCGTCGTCATCACCCCGAAGAGGTTACGGCTCCGGGTCGATCCGGGCTGTCGACGGGCCGATACGCAGGGCCGAGTCAGGGGTCAGGTTCTGCTTCACCACGGCCAGCGCGATCATGCCGAGCTCGTGGTGGCGCACCGCCGTGCCGACGAAGCCGACGGGCCGCTCGCCACCCTCCAGCACGATCGGGGTGTGCCGCGCCGGGAGCTCGTCGGTGGCGATCCCGTCCAGGTGCAGCAGGGCGAGCTTGCGCGGCGGCCGGCCCAGGTGGTGCACCCGGGCGATGGTCTCCTGCCCGCGGTAGCAGCCCTTCTCCAGGTGCACGGCCGGCCCGGTCCAGCCGACCTCGGCCGGCAGCGTCTTGTGGTCGGTCTCGAACCCGGCCCGGGGCCGGCGGGCCGCGACCCGCATCGCCTCGAAGGCCCAGATCCCGGCCATCGGCAGCCCCGCGTCCTCGGCCACGGAGGCGACGAGCTGGCGGGGGACGAGCAGATCGGCCCCATACGGCATCCGGCGCGCCCAGCCCCCTGCCGGCAGCGCGGCGGCCGAGTAGCGGGCCGTCGGGCGCGGCGGCACCGAGCCGGTGGCGAACTTCGCCTCCGGCACCGCGAGCAGGTCGGGCGGGAGCAGCGGACCGACGCCCAGGGCGACGAGGGTCTCGTCGGTCTGCGGCCCGACGATCGACAGCAGCGCCCAGTCCTCGGTCACCTCGGCCGGCTCGACGCGCATCAGGAAGCGCATCCGCTCCAGGAACCCCAGCAGCCCGGGCGCGTCGCCGGTGTCGAGCCAGGTGGTCGTCCCGTCGTCGGTGAGCACCGCGTGGTGCTCGACGTGCCCGTGCGGGGAGAGCACGAGCAGCTCGGAGCCGGTCCACGCGGCGAGGTCCGACAGGTGCTGGGTGGTGAGGCTGTGCAGCCAGCCCAGCCGGTCCGCGCCCGGGATGGCCAGGACCCCGGTGTGCGAGCGGTCGACCAGGCCCGCGGCGGTGTCCAGGATGCGCTGCTCGCGGGCCGGGTCGCCGTAATGTGCGACGGCGCCCGCATCGGGGTCGGTGGGGTCGAGGGCGGCGACCGGAACGGCGCTCAGCATGGTGCTCCCTTGCTCTCCCCGCACGCTCGGCACAGGCCGAACAGCGCGACGTGCCCGATGTCCAGGCGGAACCCGCGGCTCTGCGCCAGCTCGCCGGCGAGCTGGTCCAGGACCGGCGACGGCAGCTCGAGCACCGAGCCGCAGCCCCGGCAGACCAGGTGGGCGTGCTGGTGCTCGTCGACCGCGTGGTAGGTCGGCGCGCCGTGCGACAGGTGCGCGTGCGTGATCAGCTCCAGCTCCTCCAGGAGCTCGAGCGTGCGGTACACAGTGGTGATGTTGACCCCGGCGGCCTTCCCCGCCACCTCGGCGTGGATCTGGTCCGGGGTGGCGTGGCGCAGCCGGTAGACCGCCTCGAGCACGAGCTGCCGCGGCGCGGTCAGCCGTAGCCCGCGCGACCGGAGCATCTCCGCGAGGTCCACGGCACTAAATCTAGCCCGCCACCCGCTCGAGCCGGGCGGACAGGTGGACCTGCAGTGGCTGGCCCATCGCCGCCAGGTCGAACGTGTAGAGCAGCGCGCCCTCGACGATGCCGTAGAGCCGCTGGCCGCCCCGCACCTCCTTGGCCGTGCCGGTGCGCCCGACGCCGTCCGTGGCCATCTGCCACTGGGTGGTGGTGCGCGCCTGCCCGGCGTAGAGCTCGACGATCCCGGTGGGCGCGGAGAGCAGCACCTCGAGCTCGTCGGTGGCCTTGTCGTCCACGATCACCGGCCGCCACCAGCCGACCTCGCGCTGCGAGGGGCGGATCGGGTTCGCGTCGGCGTCGATGATCCACGAGCGCGACTCGTAGAACAGGAACGGCCGCCCGTCGTGGCTGAACCGGATCTCCTGGCCGTAGTGGAAGCCCTCGATCGTCGGGTAGTCGCCCTGACCCCGGCCGCGCCACACGCCGACGAGCGGCAGCAGCCCCAGCAGGGCCGGGTGCAGGTCCGGCCCCGATCGCAGGTCGTGCGTCTCCTCATACGGATACTCACCGACCTGGGCGAGCCCCGCCCACGGCGGCTGCACGTCAGTCACCAACGCCCCCTCGACACCCGAACCGCAAGATAGACCAGTCCGCCGGCCAGCGCGCCCATCCCGGCGACCAGCAGGCTCACGAACCCGATCTCCGTAACCATCACGCGAATCCTATGCTGCGGAGCATGGCCCGTTCTCTCGTCGTCAAGGCAACCGCCGGTTCGGACGCCCCGGAGCGATGCTCCCAGGCCTTCACGGTGGCCGCGACCGCCGTCGCCGGCGGCGTCGCGACCTCCCTGTGGCTCACCGGCGAGTCGGCGTGGTTCGCCGTGCCGGGCCGCGCCGCCGAGTTCGAGCTGCCGCACGCGGCGCCGCTGCCGGACCTGCTGGAGGCGATCCTGGCCGGCGGCTCGGTGACGGTGTGCACGCAGTGCGCCGCCCGGCGTGGCATCGGCCCGGACGACGTCCTGCCGGGCATCCGCATCGCGGGAGCCGCGGCGTTCGTCGAGGAGGCGCTCCAGGAAGGCGCGCAGGCGCTCGTGTATTGATCGGCAGTTCATGGCTCGGGCCCGCGTCACCTGCGGACCGTCGCTCCCGCCAGAAATCCTGGCGTCCGGGGGTGGTTTTCAGCAGCCGGCCGACGCGCTCACGAGGAGCGCGTCGCCGTCCTTGCGCAGGACGACCCCGGCGGCGCCTGCGCGGTAGGCGAAGACCTTCTCGGTGTCGAGCACCACGGCCGCGGCCGGCACCGTGGCCCGCGCCGCGGCGCCGTCGCCCGAGGTGACGGCCTCCACGGTCCGCAGCACCCCGCACGCCGGCGAGGTGAGCCGGTGCACGCGCCAGTCCGAGGCGGGCCGGCCCAGCGTGTCGAGCACGGCCTGGACCGGTGCCCGGTCGCCGTCCGGCGACGGGGGCGTGGCCTCCTGCACCGCCGCCTGCTGCACCCGGCACCCCGTGTCCGCGCTGAAGCGCAGGATCCCCGGCTCGGTCACCGAGCCCCGGACCGCCACGAAGTTCCCGGCATCGGCGCTGAGCAGGTCGGTCGTCCCGTTGTGGGCGACGTTCGCCTGGTACTGGGCCGGCAGCGCCGCGCGCACGCGGTCGAGGGTGGCGGCCTCGGTGTCCTTGTGGACGTACACCATGAGCTCCCGGCTGAACCGGGTGCCCTCCCGGGCCGTGGTCACCCGGCAGCTCGCCTCGGTGCGCCGGTAGCCGCCGAGCGCGACGACCGACGCGGCCGGGTCGAGCGCGGCGTAGACCCGCCCGAGCGCGGTGTCCACGGTCGGCAGCGCGTCGGCGATCGTGGTCTGCTCGCGGGCGGTGGGCGGGTCGCTGGAGTACGAGTACAGCGCGAACCCGGCCACGACCACGGCCCACGCGACGACCCCGGTGACGATCCAGCGACGCTTCACGGCCGCCATCCTCGCAGCCACAATGTGAGACGCCGCCCGCCGGGCCCGGGCCCGGCGAGCGGCGTCACGCAACGCGGGTCAGCCGACGGCGACGGCGACCTCGTTGATGCCGCGGTCGGCGGCGAGGGTCGCGTCGCCGTTGCCCTGGCGGGACAGGGCGCGCAGCGTCCAGGTCCCGGGGGCGGCGAAGAAGCGGAACTGCCCGGCCGGCGAGGTGACGACCTCGGCCGTGAACTCGCCGGTGGAGTCGAGCAGGCGCACGTAGGCGCCGGCGACCGGGTCGGCGCCGGAGCGGACGACCCCGGTGATCACGGTCTCCTTCTCCACGTCGACGGAGGCGGGCAGCGGGGCGCTCTGGTCGGGCGCGGCGCAGCTGTCAGTGCTCATGATGCGGGTTTCCCTTCTCAGGCCTGGCCGGGCTCGTCGCCCAGCGCCACCGGCACGCCGACCAGCGAGCCGTACTCGGTCCACGAACCGTCGTAGTTGCGCACGTCGGAGTGGCCGAGGATCTCCTTGAGCACGAACCAGGTGTGCGAGGAGCGCTCGCCGATGCGGCAGTACGCCACCGTCGGCTTGCTGTTGTCCAGGCCCGCGGCCCCGTAGATCTCGGCCAGGTCGGCGTCGGACTTGAAGGTGCCGTCCTCGTTCGCGGCCTTGCTCCACGGCACCGAGATCGCGGTCGGGATGTGGCCCGGGCGCTGCGCCTGCTCCTGCGGGAGGTGCGCCGGGGCGAGAAGGCGGCCGGCGTACTCGTCGGGGGAGCGCACGTCGACCAGGTTCGCCACGCCGATCGCCTTGACGGCGTCGTCGCGGAACGCGCGGATCGACAGGTCCTGGTCGTGCACGGCGACGTAGTTCGTGGCCGGGCGGCTGACCTCTTCCTTGTTCAGCGGGCGGGCGTCGAGCTCCCACTTCTTGCGACCGCCGTCGAGCAGCTTCACGTCGCCGTGGCCGTAGAGCTTGAAGTACCAGTAGGCGTAGGCGGCGAACCAGTTGTTGTTGCCGCCGTAGAGCACGACCTGGTCGTCGTTGCCGATGCCCTTGCTGGACAGCAGGGCCTCGAACTGCTCCTTGTTGACGAAGTCCCGGCGGACCTGGTCCTGCAGCTCGGTCTTCCAGTTGATCCGGACGGCGCCGGGGATGTGACCGCCGTCGTAGGCGGAGGTGTCCTCGTCGACCTCGACGAACACGACGCCGGGGGTCTCGATGTTCTGCTCGGCCCAGTCGGCCGTGACCAGGGCGGATTCGCGACTCATGGGTGTTGCCTCTCCCAGGAACGAGTGGTGGGTTCGAGTCGGCACACGGGCATGCAGCCGCGCGCGACCCGAGGGGGACGGATCACGGTTTCGGCGATGGGTCAGTCTCAGATGCCTGCGGAGAAGGAGCTCGCGGGCCAGACCCATCGGTCTGGGGCGCCGCTGCCTCGAGCCGTTAGAAGAGCACGCTGCAGGGCCGCACCACTAGGGGCGGCAACACAGGCAGGTGGCCACGCGGCACAGGTCGACCGCGCGCCGCTTCGTGAGCAGCATGCTCATAGTCCGGCAGCCTAGCATCGCCGAGCGTGCCCGCCCAGGGTCCGCCGCGTCACTGCCCCGTGAGCTTGACGTCCGCGGCCGAGGCCGTGACCTGCAGGCCCGCGTCGGTCGTCTGCACCGAGTTGATCACCAGGTTGTAGGGAAGGCCGGGCAGCTTGACGGTGATCTGCAGCCTGTTCTGGTACTGCTTGATCAGCGAGTTGACCTGCGCCGGCAGGTTGCCCTCGTCGGTCGTGACCGACTCCAGCTTGAGCACGATCTTGCCGGTCTCCACGACCATCGAGCCCAGCGCGATCAGCGTGACCTTGACCCCCCGGAAGGTCAGCGGCACCCGCATCTCGATCTTGTTGTTGACCACCTTGAGGTCGACGTTCGAGGGGTCGATCGAGGACGGTAGCCCCGCGACCTCGAGCAGCGGCCGCACGTTGTCCCAGCTCATGGTCGCGTTGCCGGCCACCACGCCGGCCACCACGTCGCCCTTGCCGTTCATGAGGTCCCGCGCGTCGGCCTTCACCGAGCGGGCCTCGACCGTGAGGGTGTCGAGCGTGACGTTGTTCAGCTCCGGCTTCGTGAGGGAGATGGTGATCTTCTTGTACTCCCCGGCGAGCACCTGCGTGAGGAACGGCCACCCCGTGATGTCCACCTTGGGCTCGCCCTCGTACTTCACGTCCTTCGCGGCCAGCTGCGCCTTGGTCTCCTGCGTGATCCGGTCTTCGGCCGCCCCGGCCGCGATCCGGTCCACCACGACGAACACCCCGACCAGAATGATCGCCAGCACGACCAGCACGATGCCGATCTTGGCCCCTCGCCTCGCCACTGACACTCCCTCCGACCGCGGTTGCACCGCTCGTACCCAAGCACGAGGATTTCGTACCGCCGCAACAGATGACACGGGGCGCGCGGGAATGGCGCGAATCCGCGACCGACGACCGATGTGTCCTACAGCAGAAGCAGGACGCTTGCCACATATGCCGCCGGCGCGGCGAAGGCCATGGCGCCGATCGGGCCCTGGATGTGCCGGGCGAGCCACAGCGCCGGCTCGTCACCGTCGATGATCCGGCTGGCCTCGGCGTAGCCGACCGACAGGTCCACCATCACCGCCACGATCGCGGTCGCCAGCCCGGCCAGGGCGCTGGGCAGCGGGCTGAGCCCGTCGAGGTAGTTGCCGATCGCGCCGGCTGCGGCCGTGCCGACCATCGTGCCCAGCACGACCCCGGCGCCGCCGCGGGGCACCTGGGGCGCGATGCGCGGCAGCGCGGCGATCGAGTCGGCGAAGCGGGCGATGAACAGCGCGATGCCCGCGGCCGCGAGGCAGGCCACGATCGCCTGGGTGCCCTTCGGGCTGCGGCCGAGCACCACCAGGCTCGCGAAGGAGACGACGCCCAGGGTCACGACCAGCGACGAGCCGAGCGACTCGGTCACCCGCTGGCGGCCCGCCGGGCGGGTGAGCTGGCCGACGACGCCGATGATGAACCCGGCCGCGGTGAGGTAGGCGAGCGGGGCCAGCGACGCCGGGCGGGTGAAGACCGCGGCCGCGTCGGTGCCCAGCGCCACCGCGATGCCCACGGTGCCGACCACCCGCGGGGCCGGTGGCCGGCTCGCCATGGTCCAGACGGCGACGAAGAGCGCCTGGACGCCGAAGACCACCACGGCATAGGACTCGTGCCGGGTCTGCGCGCCCACGATGAGCGCGATGGCGACCAGGGCCGCGAAGCCCGCCACGCCCAGGGAGACCCAGCGGCGCACCGGCGGCAGGGGCGCCTGCCGCTCCTGCCGCTCCTCGGGCAGGGCATCCTCGTCACCCGGACGGGGGTTACTCTCCGAGTGGTGTTCGTCACCGCCGCGCCCGTTCGGGCCCGCATCGCGGCGGCGGCGACGGGCGGCCGGCTCGGTGGCCTGTGGCCAGGCGCCGAAGTCCTCGGCGGGCGGCGGGGATGCGGGCACGCACCGATCGTGCCAGAAAGGACCGGATCCGGGCTCGGCGGGGAGCACGTGGCCGCGTCGAGAGGGCAAACCGCCATACCATGTCGGCGGAAACGGTGGGGTGTGGCTCAGCCAACTGTCCCGAACTGCGTTTCGACCGGTCGCAAAACGTGAATACTCCGATATTCTCGTCGGGGATACACCCACAACCTCCCGTCAGAGTTGCCGGGACGCTAGCGAGCCGCCGCCCTACTCAGGGGCGCCACAGCGCCCCAGACGAGAGGTGCGCCGCGGCCACGGAGGTGACTCGTGGAGATTCTGCTGCTGACCGCGGCGCCCGCGGGACAGGTGGTCCTGCCGGGCCTCGACCTGCTGCCCCACACGGTGCGCACCGCCCCCCGTGACGTCCGCACGCTCGTGAACGGCCCCAGCCCCGACGCCGTCGTGGTCGACGCCCGCACCGAGCTCGCCGACGCCCGCGCCACCTGCCGCATGCTGCACGCCACCGGGCTGGGCGTGCCCCTGCTCGCCGTGGTCACCGAGGCCGGCCTGGTCGCGCTGCACGCCGACTGGGGCCTCGACGACGTCATCCTCGCCACCGCGGGCCCGGCCGAGATCGAGGCCCGGCTGCGCCTGGCGGTCGGGCGGCTCAACTCCGCCGCGGCGGCCAGCGGCGGCATGATCAAGGCCGGCGAGCTGACGATCGACCCGGACACGTATGCCGCGAAGCTCAAGGGCCGCCCGCTCGACCTCACCTACAAGGAGTTCGAGCTGCTGAAGTTCCTGGCCCAGCACCCGGGGCGGGTGTTCACCCGCGACCAGTTGCTGCGCGAGGTCTGGGGCTACGACTACTTCGGCGGCACCCGGACCGTGGACGTGCACGTCCGGCGGCTGCGGGCCAAGCTCGGCTCGGAGTACGAGTCGATGATCGGCACCGTGCGGCAGGTCGGATACAAGTTCGTCGTCCCGCCGTCGCGCCCGCTGCACGACTCGGAGCCGGTCCGGGTCTGAAGATCCTCCGGCTAGATTGATCGGATGATCCCCTCGACTGCGGTGCGCCGCGCCGATCGACTGGCCCCGGACCAGGTGGAGCAGGTGCTCGCCCTCATGCGGGCGGCCGGCGACACCGACGGCGCGCTGCCGCTGTCCGAGCACGTGGTGCTGCACCTCCGGCACGGGGGTGAGGCACCGGCCGTACACCTGCTGGCTCTTGACGACGCGGAAACCGTCGTCGGCTATGCCCACGTGGACACGACCGACGAGGTCGAGGGCGCGTCGGCGGAGCTCGTCGTGCACCCGCTGCACCGCCGGCACGGCCTCGGGCGCGCGCTGGTCACCGCGGCGATGCAGGTCGCGGACGAGCGCGCCGGCGGCCGGCTGCGGCTGTGGGCGCACGGGGACCACCCGTCGGCGTCGGCGCTGGCCATCCGCCTGGGCTTCGACCGGGTCCGGGTGCTGCTGCAGCTGCGGCGCTCGCTCTTCGCGCCGCTGGACGAGGTCGTGCTGCCGGAGGGTGTACGGCTGCGGGCCTTCGAACCCGGCCGGGACGACGAGGCCTGGCTCGCCCTGAACGCGGCCGCGTTCGCCGAGCACCCCGAGCAGGGCAAGTGGACCCTGGAAGACCTGCACGTCCGGCTCCGCGAGCCGTGGTTCTCCGCGGCCGGGTTCCTGCTGGCGGAGCGCGAGTCCGACGGCGCGCTGCTCGGCTTCCACTGGACCAAGGTCCACGGCGAGCAGCACACCCACCCCCACGAGGAGGGTGAGCCGCACGCGCACGAGCCGATCGGCGAGGTGTACGTTCTGGGCGTGGCCCCCGGCGCGAACGGCGGCGGCCTCGGCCGGGCGCTGACCCTGGCCGGGCTCTGGCACCTGCGCGATCGGGGACTCGCCCAGGTCATGCTCTACGTGGACGAGAGCAACACCCGCGCCGTCGCGCTCTACCAGCGGCTCGGCTTCGTCCGGTGGTCGAACGACGTGTCGTTCCAACGCGCGCTCTGAGTGACACCGCACAGCGGTGATCACGGGATAAATGCGGACACCAGGCATCACCGCTGGGCAGTTCACCCAATGGCCAACTCGCCTCCGACCAGCCGTCATCTGCGGAGAGTGACCTGTTCACCCCGCGTTCACCCTTCTCCAGAGACGTGTTTCCCTGCCCCTTTTAGCGTCGCTTGCAGTCGACGACCTGCGTCGGCCTTCCGACTACCTCCCCAGGCAACCGGAAGACGGATACATCCCCGACGAAGGGACCGCAGTGAACTTCAAGCGGCACGGCCTCATCGCCGGCATCGCGCTCACCGCGACGCTCGCGCTCGCCGCGTGCGGCTCGGACAACAACGAACCGACGACTTCGGCGTCGGGCGGCGCTTCCGGTGGCACCGGCAGCGACGTCGCGTGCGCGAGCGGCACCCTTACCTCGCAGGGCTCCAGCGCCCAGGGCAACGCGATGGCCGAGTGGGCGAAGGCCTACCAGCAGAAGTGCTCCGGCGCTCAGGTCAACTACCAGGCGACCGCCTCGGGCGCGGGCATCACGGCGTTCCAGGGCGGCACGGCCGACTTCGCCGGCTCGGACTCCTCGCTCAAGGCCGGCGACGAGCAGACCAAGGCGGCCGCCCGCTGCGGTGGCGCCCCGGCGCTCAACCTGCCGATGGTCACCGGCCCGATCGCGATCGCCTACAACCTCGACGGTGTCAAGGACCTCCAGCTCAAGCCGGAGACCATCGCGAAGATCTTCGCGGGCACGGTCAAGACCTGGGACGACGCCGCGATCAAGGCCGACAACCCCAGCGCCACGCTCCCGTCGACGGCGATCCTCGCCGTGCACCGCGGTGACTCCTCCGGCACCACGGAGAACTTCACCAACTACCTGACCCAGACCGCGCCGAGCGTCTGGACCTTCGGCAAGGACAAGGTCTGGAAGGCGCCGGGCGGCTCGGGCGAGCAGAAGTCCGACGGTGTCGCCGGCGCGATCAAGAAGACCGCGGGCGCCATCGGCTACGTCGAGTGGTCGTTCGCCAAGACCAACGCCCTGGCCACCGCCAAGGTCGGCAACGGTGCGGGCGAGTTCACCGCGCTGACCGGCGAGGCCGCCGGCAAGACCATCGCGGGCGCCAAGGTCACCGGCACCGGCGACGACCTGGCCATGACGATCGACTACTCCACCAAGGAGGCCGGGGCGTACCCGATCGTCCTGGTGACCTACGAGATCGTCTGCAGCAAGGGCAACGCGGCCGACAAGCTGGCGCTGCTCAAGGGCTTCCTCGGCTTCACGTCCAGCAAGGACGGCCAGGCGCAGCTCGACAAGCTGGGCTACGCCCCGCTGCCCGAGACGGTTCGCGCGAAGGTCGAAGCCTCCGTCAAGAACCTGGCCTGACAGGAAGCATCGTTGAGCCAGACGACTCTGCCCGCCACCTCCGCCGGTTCGTCCGGCGGGGGTGGCGGTCTTCCGCCGCGCAAGCGGTTCAGCGGAGACATGCTCTTCCGCGGAACCGCGACGGCCGCCGGCTCGATGGTGCTCGTCATCATCGCGGCCATCGCCATCTTCCTGCTGGTCAAGGCGATCCCGGCCATCAACAAGGACACCGAGAACTTCCTTACCTACAAGGACTGGTTCACCGACGGCGACCAGCCGAAGTTCGGTGTCGCCGCGACCGCCTTCGGCACCGTGCTGACCGCCGTCATCGCGCTGCTCCTGGCCGTTCCGGTGGCGCTGGGCATCGCGCTGTGCCTGTCGCACTACGCCCACCGGCGGGTCGCCACCACCCTGAGCTTCATCATCGACCTGCTCGCGGCGGTCCCGAGCGTCGTGTTCGGTCTGTGGGGTCGTGACTACTTCTACGAGCCCATCGCCAACTTCAGCAAGTGGCTGCACGACGTGGCCGGCTGGATCCCGATCTTCGGCAGCAACGGCCCCTACGGCAAGTCGGTCCTGCTGGGCTCGGTCGTGCTGGGCATCATGATCCTGCCGATCGTCACCTCCCTGTCCCGCGAGGTGTTCCTGCAGACCCCGCCGGAGAACCAGGAAGCGGCCCTCGCGCTCGGCTCGACCAAGTGGGAGATGATCCGCACCGCGGTCATCCCCTACGGCCGCGCCGGGATCATCGCCTCCGTCATGCTCGGCCTCGGCCGCGCGCTGGGCGAGACGATCGCGCTGGCCCTGACCCTCGGCAGCGTCTTCGCCGTGAACTTCGACCTGCTCGGCCCCGGCGGCGTCACCATCGCCTCCAACATCGCCAGCCGGTTCGGCGAGGCCAACGAGTTCGGCCGTAGCGCGCTCATCGCGTCCGGCCTCGTGCTGTTCGCCATCACGCTCGTCGTCAACATGGCCGCCCGCGCGATCGTGTACCGGCGCCGTGAGTTCGTGGGAGGCTCCGCGTAATGGCCGTCGAGACCCCCGTCCGCAGCCTGGGCGTGCAGGACGCGTCCCAGCTGAAGGTCAAGACCCTGCCGAACTGGTCGCCCTGGGCGGTCGCGGTGGCGGCGATCGTGCTGTCCTACGTCCTGATCAACCTCACCGGCGCCGGCGGCACGGTCCTCACCGGCGTCGTCGCGGCGGCGCTGTTCGTGATCCTCATGGGGGTCGCGGCGGCCGTGGTCGAGGGCGGCCGGTCGGCCCGCAACCGCATGGCGACCGTGCTCATCTACGGCGCGTTCATCCTCGCCCTGCTGCCGCTGGTCTCCGTCGTGTGGACCCTGGTCACCAAGGGCAGCGACCGCCTGGACGGCAACTTCTTCAACACGTCGATGAACAACATCGGCCCCTTCGACTCCAACGGCGGCGCGTACCACGCCATCATCGGCACGATCGAGCAGGCGGGCATCGCCACGCTCATCACCGTGCCGCTGGGCATCCTGGGCGCCGTCTACATCGTCGAGTACGGCCGCGGCTTCTTCGCCAACGTGATCCGCTTCTTCGTCGACGTCATGACCGGTATCCCGTCGATCGTGGCGGGTCTGTTCATCCTGTCGTTCTGGGTCTTCACGATCACGCCGCTCTACAGCTCCGACGGCTTCGCCCACTACTCGGGCTTCGCCGCCGGCCTGTCGCTGAGCGTGCTCATGCTGCCGACCGTCGTGCGCTCCAGCGAGGAGATGCTGCGGCTCGTGCCGACGGCGCTCCGCGAGGGCTCCTACGCCCTCGGCGTGCCGAAGTGGAAGACGATCATCAGCATCGTGCTGCCCACCGCCGGCCCCGGCATCGTCACCGGTGTCATGCTGGCCGTGGCCCGGGCCTGTGGTGAGACCGCGCCGGTCCTGCTCGTGGCCGGCGGCGCCTCCGCCATCAACTTCAACCTGTTCGACGGCAACCAGTCGTCCCTGTCGCTGTTCGTCTACCAGCAGGCCGGCGTCGCCTCGGAGTTCGCTCCGGGACGGGCCTGGACGGCGGCGCTCACCCTGGTCGTTCTCGTGCTGGTCCTCACCGTCGCGGCGAAGCTGCTCGCCCGCCGAAACAAGCTCGCCCGATAATCACTGGAGCGCCAACATGGCAAAGCGGATCGAAGCCCACGGCGTCACCTCGTACTACGGATCGTTCAAGGCGATCGACTCCGTGTCGATGACGATCGAGCCCAAGTCGGTCACCGCCCTGATCGGCCCGTCGGGTTGCGGCAAGTCCACGTTCCTGCGGTCGATCAACCGCATGCACGAGGTCCTGCCCAACGCTCGGATCGAGGGCCAGCTCCTGATCGACGGGCAGAACATCTACGACCGCGACGTCGACGTCACGGCCGTGCGCCGGATGATCGGCATGGTCTTCCAGCGGCCGAACCCCTTCCCGACGATGTCGATCTTCGAGAACGTCGTCGCCGGCCTGCGCCTCAACGGCGTGCGCAAGAAGTCGGTGCTGGAGGAGGTCGCGGAGAAGGCGCTGCGCAGCGCCAACCTCTGGAACGAGGTCAAGGACCGGCTCGGCCGCCCCGGCGCGGGCCTGTCCGGCGGTCAGCAGCAGCGGCTCTGCATCGCCCGCACCATCGCGGTCGAGCCGCAGGTCGTGCTGATGGACGAGCCCTGCTCGGCCCTCGACCCGATCTCGACGCTCGCGATCGAGGACCTGATCACCGAGCTGAAGAACCAGTTCACGATCGTCATCGTCACGCACAACATGCAGCAGGCGGCCCGCGTGTCGGACCGCACCGGCTTCTTCTCGATCGACAAGACCGGAGAGCCGGGCCGGCTCATCGAGTACGACGACACCGCGAAGATCTTCACCAACCCCTCGGTGAAGAAGACCGAGGACTACATCACCGGCCGCTTCGGCTAGGCCCAGGCCAGGTCAGGCCAGGCCAGGCCAGGTCGGGTCAGATCACGCGGTAGGGCGGATGGCGTCGGCCGGGTCCCGGTCCGGCGCCGCTGCCAGCGCCGCCTCGATGCCGCCGGCTCCCGAGAACTCGGCCAGCTCCAGCAGGGTGTGACGGGTCGGCGGCAGCATCGTGTAGCGGCCGTCGGCCGCCTCGGCCGGCGAGCACCACACGGTGGCGTCGGCCTCGCCGCCCACGTCCCGGGTCACCTGGCCCTCGGGCAGCTGGGCGAGGAAGAAGTACGTGTCGAAGCGCCGGGGCTCGAACTCCGGCGTGACCCAGCGCGACCACGGGGCCAGCAGGTCGCTGCGCAGGACGAGCCCGTTGCCGCTGAGGAACTCGGCGAAGCCCAGCTCCCGGGCGATCAGCGCCAGCCGCGCCGCCTCCCAGTCCGGCCCGCTCACGTCGCCGACCACGGTGTCCGCGTCGGCGCCGGCCAGCAGCACGCCGGACTCCTCGAACACCTCGCGCACGGCCGCGCAGACCACCGAGCGGGCCACCGACTCCTCCAGCCGCAGGCGCGCCGCCCACTGCGCGGGGCTCGGCCCGGCCCAGTCCGGCAGCACGGCCGCGTCGCGCGGGTCGACGCCGCCGCCCGGGAAGACGTACCTCGAGGCCGCGAACGCCATCGTCGGCACCCGGCGCAGCAGGTAGGCCTCGAACGGCTCCCGCAGCAGCACGACGGTGCTGGCCAGCCGCGGCTCGGGCGCCTGCTTCCCCGACGCGGCGAACTCGCGGGCCATCTCGGCCATCCGGGGCGGAAGCTTGAACTCGACCATGAAGCTACGTTAAGGCCTGGCCTCGTGGCCGGGGCGACCGTGGGTGCGCCGTTGCTCCTTCATCTCCGCCTCGAACAGGTGCCGGAGCCCCCCGGCCAGCTGCTCCCGGGCCTGCCGGTCGAGGTCCTTGAACAGCGCGTAGTACCCGTCGTCGAACTCCTCCACCAGCTGGAACGTCCACCGCCCGGCGATCACGTTGCGCCCGACGAGCTCGCGGCTCACCCGGTCGGCCAGCTCCCCGTGCCCCGCCGCGCGCAGCAGGTCCACGGCGTCGTCGAGCATCAGGTCGGCGTGCCCGATGAGCTGGTGCAGGTCGTAGAGGCGGCCCCGGGCCCGCTCCACGGTCTCGAGGGCCTCGCTGAGCTTGCCGAGCGCCTCGACCGTCCGGTCCGAGACGCCGGCGGGACGGGTGTGCTCGGCATCCGGGCCGGTCGCGTCCCCGTGGTTGTTCCCGTCGTTCATGACCTCAGTACATACCCACCTAAGCTACGGCCATGAGTGATCGCATCCGCTGGGGCATCCTGTCGACCGGCTCCATCGCCGCCACGTTCGCCGAGGACCTCCGGCTGCTGCCGGATGCGGAGCTGGCCGCGGTGGGATCCCGCACCACCGAGTCCGCCGAGCGCTTCGCGGCGGCCCACGGCGCCGCCCGGGCCCACGGCTCGTGGCAGGCGCTCGTCGAGGACCCCGGGGTGGACGCGATCTACGTCGCCACCCCGCACAGCGCGCACTACGAGGCCTCGATGCTGGCGCTGCGGGCCGGCAAGGCGGTGCTGTGCGAGAAGCCGTTCACGCTCGACGTCGCCGAGTCCGAGGAGATGGTGGCGACCGCGCGCGACTCCGGGGTGTTCCTCATGGAGGCCATGTGGATGCGGTGCATCCCCGCGATCCGCAAGATGGCCGAGCTCGTGCGCGACGGGGCGATCGGCGACCCGGTCTCGGTCCACGCCGACTTCGGCATGCAGGGCCCGTTCCCGGAGACCTCGCGGCTGCGCGACCGGAAGCTGGGCGGGGGAGCGCTGTACGACGTCGGGATATACCCCGTGACGTTCGCGCACCTGTTTCTGGGCGCCCCGGCCGCGGTGCAAGCCTGGGCCCGGATGAGCGCCGGGGGCGTGGACGAGAACACGGGGATGCTGCTGGGGTACGACTCCGGCGCCATTGCCGCCCTGACCTGCTCGCTGCTCGGGGACACCGCCCGGACCGGCACCGTCACGGGCACGCTCGGGCGCATCGACGTGCGGCGGGACTTCTTCCACCCGCACGGGTTCACCCTCTGGCGCCAGGGTGAGACGGAGGAGTTCGACCTGCCGTACGAGGGCAAGGGCTACCAGTTCGAGGCGGCCGAGGTGCACCGCTGCCTGCGCGAGGGGCTGCTCGAGAGCCCCCTGATCCCGCTCGGCGAGACGCTGGACATCCTGCGGCTGCTGGCGGAAATTTCCGGAATTATCGGACTTGACTATTCAAGCTGAGGACTGAACGGGGCGGACGCAGCGTCCCGTCCTCGCTACGGTGCGGCGTATGGCTCAGGAGCTCCGGGCCGACCCGGACGAATTGATGACGCTCGCCGCGGCCTGCCTGGCCGCGGCCGACACGCTCGGCGAGCACTACCGCACCGGCCTGGGTGAGCTGACCCTGCCCGCCGACGCCTTCGGGGACACCCGGGCGTCGGCGGCGCTGGCCGGCACCGCCGCCGCGATCGGCGCCCAGGCCCAGAAGGCCGTCTCGGCACACGTCGACATCCTCGAGGAGGACGCCGACGCGCTGCTGCAGACGGCCTTCGCGTATCTGGCCGCCGACCGGCAGGCCGCCCAGACCGTGGGCAACGCGCGGCGCGCGCCGCTCTGACGCAACGACACACGGGGGATCTTCATGGTGCAGACGGTTGAGTCGTCCGCCGTCACGGTGGACGACATCTGGGAGCTGGCCGCGCGGCCGGAGCTGCTCGGGCGGGCCGCGACGGCCTGGCGGGCGGTGGTCGCCGACGTGCGGGCCGCCCACGACAGGCTCGGCGGCGCCGCGGCCCGGGTCGTCGGCGGCGACTGGGAGGGCGAGGCCGCCGACGGATTCCGCGGGCATTGGCGGCAGTACAGCGACAGCCTGAACGACCTCGAGGCAGTCCTCGGGGACACCGCCACGGCGCTGGACGGCGCGGCGGCCCTGTTGCGCGGCGGGCAGAACCAGCTCGCCGACGCGTTCGCCCGCGCCGCCGGGGTGCCGCACCGGCGCGGCGGCGGCAGCGTCACGTTCACGCCGGCCGACGCGGCCCAGGCCGAGACGGTCCGCGCCGCGGTCGCCGAGGCCGGCGAGATCCGGGCCGACCTCGAGCAGGGGCTGGCCGCCCAGCGCTCGGCCCTGGCCGGGGCGCGGGCCCGCTGGGAGGTGCTCGCCGCGGTCTGGGCCCCCGTCATCGGCCGGACGTTCGCGGCCTGGACCCCGCCGCCGGCCGCCGGCGGGGTCGACGCGCACCTCGTCGGCGACCTCTTCATGGTGGAGGCGACCGGCGCCGCGGACAGCGTCGTGGTCGAGGACGGCCACGTGACCGTGAACGGCCGGCGGCTCACCATCCCGCCCGGCGCCCGGCTCGTGCTGCGCACCGGCGACGGCGACGACACCGTCACGGTCGGCGGCGCCACGGGCGTGACCGTGCTCGGCGGCGACGGCGACGACCGGCTCCGCGGCGGGGCCGGCGACGACGTGCTCATCGCCGGGATGGGCGTGGACACGGTCAGCGGCGGGGCCGGCGCGGACCGGGTCAGCCTCGGCGCCATGGTGACCGCGACCCAGACGCCGCCGAAGGGCGCCACCGAGCGGGCCGACCTCGGCGACGGCGACGACCGGCTGTGGGGCAGCCAGGGCGCCGACACCGCCGACGGCGGGGCCGGGGCCGACCTGCTCTTCGGCGGCGAGGGCGCCGACCGGCTCGGCGGCGGGGCCGGCGACGACGTCCTGGCCGGCGGCGGGGACGACGACCGGCTCCTCGGCGGGGACGGCTTCGACCTGCTCGACGGCGGCGACCACCGCGACTACCTCGACGGCGGCGCCGGCGACGACCGGCTCGAGGGCGGCCGCGGCGACGACACGCTCTACGGCGGCGACGGCTCCGACGCGCTGCGCGGCGGCGAGGGCGCCGACTTCGCCGACGGCGGCGCCGGTGACGACCTGGTCGCCGGGGACGACGGGGCCGACGTGCTCTCCGGCGGCCGCGGCGACGACCGGCTCGACGGCGGCGACGGGGACGACGTGGCCTACTCCGGCGCCGGGCGCGACACCGTGACCGGCGGGGCCGGCGCCGACACGCTCTACGGGCAGGGCGAGGACGCCGCCGCCGGGGTCGAGCGGATGACCGCGACCGGGGACGACGACCTGACCGGGTTCATCACGGTGGGCGGCGACGCGCAGTACCAGGCCCGGGTGCACGCCGACCTCGACCTGCTCACCGCCTCGCCCGCGGGCCGGGCGATGCTCGCCGACCTGCGCGCCTCCGGGCAGCGGCTGCACATCGAGCCGCTCGACGAGCTCAACGGCCACGCGAGCTACGACGACGGCGTGCCGGTCATCACGTACAACCCGGCCTACGACGCCCGCACCCCGGTCACGACGCTGTTCCACGAGATGGCGCACATCTACGACTACGAGCACGACACCGACGACGGCGCCGCCTACGACCAGGGCAGCGGGCCCGACCACCAGTACCCGGGCGGGCCCGCGGTGCCGAACTTCGAGCGCCAGGCCGTCGGGCTGCCGATCGACGACGACGGCGACCCGGCCACGCCCGACCGCGTCGACCCCGACCACCCGCTGCTGTTCACCGAGAACGGCCTGCGCGGCGAGATGGGCCTCGGCGACCGGCAGCGGTACGGGTCGGCCTAGAAGAGCGCGTGGGTCAATAGGTAGGCCACGATCGCGATGACCGCGGCGGCCGGGAACGTCAGCACCCAGGCGATCACGATGTTCCCGGCCACCTGCCAGCGCACCGCCGACAGGCGCTTCGTCGCGCCGACGCCCATGATGGCCGAGGTGATGCTGTGCGTGGTCGAGATCGGCAGGCCCAGCTGCGAGGTGGTGAACAGCACGCCGGCCGCGACCGTCTCGGCCGCGAAGCCCTGCGGCGGGTCGAGGTCGATGACCTTGCGGCCCAGGGTGCGGATGATGCGCCAGCCGCCCGAGTACGTGCCGAGGGCCAGCACCGTGGAGCAGGCCAGGAACACCCACTGCGGGATGTCCTTCTTGTCGGCGTGGTAGCCGCCGGTGTAGAGCGCGAGCACGATGATGCCCATCGTCTTCGCGGCGTCCTGCATGCCGTGGCCGACCGCCATCGCCGCGGCCGAGACCGTCTGCGCGCGGCGGAAGCCGCGGCCGAGCACCCGGGGGTTCGCGCGCCGGAACGTCCACATGATGGCGACCATGAGCAGGCCGCCCAGCAGGAAGCCGACCACCGGCGAGGCGACCATCGGCACCAGGACCTTGCTCACGATGCCGGACCAGAGCACCTTCGAGTCGAGGCCGAACCACACGGCGCAGATCGAGGCCCCCACCAGGCCGCCGAACAGCGCGTGGGAGGACGAGGAGGGCAGCCCGAAGTACCACGTGATGAGGTTCCAGGCGATGGCGCCGATGACGCCGGCGAAGACGATGCCCAGCCCGCCCAGGCCGGTCGGCGGGTCGATGATGCCCCCGCCGACGGTCGCGGCGACGTGGCCGCCCAGGTGCGCGCCGATGAAGTTGCCGAGCGCGGCCATGATCAGCCCGGCCCGCGGCGTGAGCGCGCGGGTCGAGACCGAGGTGGCGATGGCGTTGGCGGCGTCGTGAAAGCCGTTGGTGTAGTCGAAGACCAGCGCCACCACGATGACGGCGAGGACTGCGACGAGCTGTGCGCTGATGGCTACGACTCCTTGACCACGATGGTCTCGACCGTGTTGGCCACGTGCTCGAACGCGTCGCAGGCCGCCTCGAGTTCGTCGACGACCTCCTTCATCTTGAGCACGGTCAGCGCGTCGTACTCGCCGGAGAAGAGGCGGACCAGCGCCATGCGGTACGCGCTGTCGCCGTCGTTCTCCAGGCGGTTGCACTCCACCCAGTAGGGCTCCAGGTCCTTCATGGACTTCAGGCGGGGCATGGCGTCGGCGGTGAGCCGGGACTGCTGGTCGAGCACCTTCACGATCTCGTGGATCTCGCGGGGCAGCGACGGGAGCTTGGTGAGGCCGTAGAGGTACAGCAGGCTGCCCACCGCCTCCAGGTGGTCCATCACGTCGTCGAGCAGCGACCCGAGGCGATAGATGTCCTCACGGTCGAAGGGCGTGATGAAGCTGGAGTTGATCTTCTTGTACAGCTCGTGCGTGATCGCGTCGCTGTCGTGCTCGACCTCGACGAGCCGCTCGCTGATCGACTGCACGTCGGCCCCGGGGAGGGCGAGCTCGGAGAGCAGCTCCGTGCCCTTGACGAGGTTCTGCGCCGCGCGGCTGAAGAACTCGTAGAACGAATCGTCACTAGGACGCAGCCTGAACCGCACAGTCGACCTCGTTACCTCATCGAAGGAAACCCCGTACCCCTGAAGCGTGAATGTTAAGGCGCACGCCCCGTGGTCGTCGCAGTGAGATCCCTCGCACGCTGCGCGTTCATCTGCCGTTTACCTTGAGTTCACCTCTGGCGCCGAGGCGTACCGGACCGGTGCCGCACGGTGTTTGTAGGTCCGCTGGACCGGCTTGCGCAGGAAGCGGGCGAGCGCGCCCCGGTGCCGGCTGGCGATCACGTCGACCTCGGCCGCGCGCATCTCCCGCCAGAACGCGTTGCGCACCGGCCGCGGTCCGTCGGGCACGTCGGCGAACCGTACGCGCCGCCCGTCGGCGTGCGCGGCGCGCACGAGCGAGCGCAGGATGTGCCGCGCCTCGGCCGGGAACTCGGGCCACTCCTCCTGCGCGTCGAACCCGAGCCGGGTCGCGAGCGACTCGGTGACGAACGGCGCGACACCGACGGGCAGGCCGCCCGGCTCCAGGTCGCTGAAGCGCCCTTCGAGGAAGGCATATCGCTCGTACGCCCCCAGCAGGTCGGCCCGCGACCAGTGCGCCCCCGTGAGCACGACGGTGATCGCGCCGGGGACCACGCGCCCGCCCAGGAACTGCGTGAGGATCGGCGCGTGCGGGCGCAGGAGACGGTCGAGCGTCTCGTACTCGCGGCCCTCGGCCCGGGTGGCGCCGGTCTCCGGGTCGGGCTCGGGTTCGGCGCGCACCATGAGCAGGAACGGCTCGGCCCGCCGTGCGTGCACCCGCCCGAGCGGATTCCCAGCGACGCGGGTCGCGAGCGGGGTGAGCACGGCCTGGTCGAACGTGGGCGCGGGCTCACCGGGCGGCATCGCGCAGGTGAGCCGCAGCGTCGGGGTGGTCGTGTCCGGGTCGATGCGCACCCCGACCTCGACACCGGCGAAGCCCGCGCGGGCGGCCGTGGCCGCGGGGTCGACGGGCCCGTCGAGCGCGACGAAGAGCCCGTTGGCGAGGTACGGCCGGCCGCGGCGAACCCGGGAGGCGGCGATCGCGCCCACCACCCCACACGTCGCCAGCCCGGCGAGTCCAACGGCGACGGTCGCCAGGGCGTTGTCCATGGGAAAAATGGTACTTAACGCACATTTCGCACGTGCGCGAACTGGTCGAATCTTCGGCTCGGCGGTGTGGCTTCCTACTTCCGGGCCGCTGGTCGCGCGGTTTCGCGCCGGTGACCGTGTGTGGCGGCTTTGGCGGCTTGCTCCCGGTCGCCGGGCACGGGTCTTGAGCGTGGAGGCCGTGGGGTCTGCGGCTGGCGATTGGCCGCTTTCGTCGCGTTTTCGTTGCGTTGCAGGCGATCCGGGCTTCCTCGGGTGCCTGTCGCCGACGCCGCCCGCTGCTGATCAACGCCCGCCTCGGCGGGACGCCTCGTGGCTCGAAGCCATTGGTGGCGCCGATCGCCTGGCGGGTGTGCGTCGCTGGGACTTGGCGCAGCCCGCCGTGGACCGTCCTGCCGTCGCCGATCTTGGGCCGACGGTCGCAAGATCCGCGACGGCAGCCCACGTCGTTCGCGCGCCACTGCCGCGCCCCGCATGCCCGGCACCCCGCCGCGCATTTCGTCCCCGCGCCGCCGCCGCTGCCGCGCCGCCGCCGTGCGCTCGTCCGACACGCCCGCCGTGCGCCGCGCGCGTCCATTGCGGTCGGCGCGTTGGCTGCGCCCACCGTCAGCCGCCCGCCCGTGCGCTGCGCCGGCGGGCACTCGTCCACCCCGCCTTGCGGCGGGCGTCGACGCTCACGCGCCGGATGCCGACCGCCTCGCGCAGCCGATCAGCGATTCCGCCGCGACCACCGATCGCCCCGTGTGTCCGATCAGCGATCCCGCCGTGGCCGCCGACCGTCGCGCGGTGTCCGGCCTTGATCGCCGCGAGGTTCGTGTCCGAAGCGCCCGCGGGAGCACGTCCCGCGACAGCGCGCGCCTCCGCGGCGGCATGCCTCGCGACGGCCTCGTCACGGCGCGGGTGCCTGCGCCGGTGCTCGAACGACGATCGGACGCGGTCCGAGTCGCGCCGGCTGGCCGAATCCACCGCGCTCGTCGAACCTCATCACCGGCATCGACAACGAACTCGAGCCGGCTATCGATGTCACCCTCGTGGACGTACAAGCGAGGCGGGTGCGTGCCGTTCCGTTATCCCTTACGCTAACACACGCATCCAAGTTGATCACATCGATTGTCACGCTGGGTGTGCGGCGAAATGCGTTTACGTGACCTCGTTGAGCCACCGATGGTACGCCGTGCCGAAGGGCTCCACGTGCCCGCTCACGGCACCCATCAGCCAGTCCGCGCTCGCCAAAGCCGAGGTCACGACGTCGGCCGGGTACTGGTAGCGCACCTGATGCACCGCGAACTCGTCCTCGTCCAGGAGGCTGACGTCGCCGTTACGCCGTCGGCGTACATCCAGATCCAGGTCGATCGCGGTCACCTCGGTCTGCGTCGGCCAGTGCGGCACGCTCGTGATGTCGCAGTAGATCTCGGTGCGGGCGGGCTCGGCGTTGAAGCAGGCCGTCCACCACGTCTGGCGCGGAAAGAGCAGCACGTGTGGCGCGTCCGGGGGCCCCTTCAGGGTGGTTCCTTTGTAGATCGGCGTCGTCGCGCCGGCGCCGAGCCACACGCCGTGCTCGTCCTCGCCCAGGTACTCCGTCTCGTAGTTCCAGTGGAGCGAGCCGTCGTACTTGCGGTACACGACCCGGATGCGTTTCATGACGCTCACGGTACCGACCGGGTGCGCCGACGAATTCTGTCGTACACAAGCGGTAGCCTGCGGACCGTGACAGCCACCCCTCAAGTCCGCCGCCCCAAGCCGGAAGTGATCGATCTGCTCGCCGCGGCCGTCGGCGCGGTGCCGGACGGTGCCGAGCGCCCGGGCCAGCAAAGCATGGCGAAGGCGATCACGGCCGCGGTGGAGAAAGAGGAGCACCTGCTGGTGCAGGCGGGCACGGGGACGGGCAAGTCGCTGGCGTACCTTGTGCCGTCTCTGCTCGTCGACGGGCCCGTGGTGATCTCGACGGCCACGCTCGCCCTGCAGTCGCAGCTCGTCGACCACGACCTGCCGCGTCTGGCGGACGCGGTCGAGCCGGTGCTGGGGCGCCGCCCGACCTACGCGGTGCTCAAGGGGCGCCACCACTACGTCTGCCTGGCGCGGCTGGAGGGCACGTCCGCCGACGAGCCCGAGGACGCGCTCTTCGACGTCGGCGAGGCCCGGCCCACGAAGTGGCTCGGCGAGGCGGGCCGGCTCGGCAAGCACATCGAGCGGCTGCGCGGGTGGGCGATGGAGACCGAGACCGGGGACCGCGACGAGCTCGACCCGGGGGTGGACGACGCGGCCTGGAAGCTGGTGTCGATGCCGGCGCGCGAGTGTGTCGGGGCGCAGCGGTGCCCATACGGCGCGGAGTGCTTCGCCGAGGCGAGCCGCAGCCGGGCGCGCGAGGCGGACATCGTGGTCACCAACCACAGCCTGCTCGCCGTGGACATGCTCACCGGCCGCCAGATCATCCCGCCGCACGAGCTGCTCGTCGTCGACGAGGCCCACGAGCTCGCCGACCGGGTGAGCTCCGCCTCGCAGGCCGAGCTCACACCGGAGACGCTGGAGCGGGCCGCGCGCCGGTGCCGGGCCTACGTCGACGACGACGTCGCCGATCGACTCATGGAGGCCGGCGACCTGCTCACCGTCGCGCTCGCCGAGGTGCCCGCCGGCCGGGTCGTGGGTGCGCTGCCGACGGTGCTCGCCGAGGCGCTCACGCTGCTCGACGCGGGCGGGCGCAAGGCGCTCGACGCGATCGGCGAGGTGCGCGCCGACGATGCCGACCCGGTGCGCAAGCAGCAGGCCAAGACGATGATCGGCGATCTCGTGAAGGTCGCCCAGCGCATGATCGCCAACGCCGAGCACGACGTCACCTGGATCGAGCGCGACGAGCGCAGCCGCCGGGCCGTGGTCATCGCGCCGCTGACGGTCGCGGGGACGTTGAGCAGTCACCTTTTCAGCGACCGTACCGTCGTCGCCACCTCCGCCACGCTCGCCCTCGGCGGCCAGTTCGAGACGGTCGCCCGCTCCCTCGGCCTGCCCACCGCCGTCGAGCGCCCGCCGGTCGCGGCCACGCCCGCGCAGGAGGCGCGCGAGACGGTCGTGCGGGCCGACGAGGCGCGGGACACGGCCGGGCTCGCCTGGAGCTCGCTGGACGTCGGATCGCCGTTCGACTATGCCAAGCAGGGCATTCTGTACGTCGCGGCGCACCTTCCGAAGCCGCAGACCTCGGGCCTGTCCGAGCCCGCCGCGAACGAGATGGTGGAGCTGGTGCAGGCGCTCGGGGGCCGGGCCCTGGGCCTGTTCTCCTCGCGCAAGGCGGCCGAGCGCGCCGCGGAGGTGCTGCGCGCCCGCACGCCGGGGATCACGATCCTGCTGCAGGGCGAGGAGTCGCTGCCGATCCTCGTGCGCAAGTTCCGCCAGGACCGCAACAGCTGCCTGCTCGGCGTCATGTCCCTGTGGCAGGGCGTGGACGTGCCGGGCGACGCCTGCCAGCTGGTGATCATCGACCGGCTGCCGTTCCCGCGGCCCGACGAGCCGCTCTCGGCCGCGCGCTCCGACGCGGTGCAGTCGGCGGGTGGCTCCGGCTTCGCCGCGGTGAGCGTGCCGATCGCCGCGGTTCGCCTGGCCCAGGGCGTCGGGCGGCTGATCCGGTCACGCCGGGACAAGGGCGTCGTGGCGGTGCTGGACTCCCGTCTGGAGCACGCTTCGAGCTACGGGCCGTTCCTGCGCCGGTCGCTACCCCCGTTCTGGTACACCACCAAGCCCGAAACCGTCCGAGGCGCGCTCCGCCGCCTGGCTGCCTCGTAGCCCGACGCCGCCGACGGGCCGAGGGAGAGCGCGGCGGAAAAGGCACTTCAGGAAAGGACCGGACCGCCGCGACGAGATCGGGCACAGGGAGCACCACGGCGAGCGCGTCTGGCAGCCGTGAAGCATCCGGCCCCGTGCACGGTCCCGGCCGTGCGCAAGGCCGGGACCGTGCGGCGTCGGCACGCGGTCCGGTCACGTCGGGCTTCCGGGCCGCAGCCTCGCCTTGCGCGGCAGGGTCAGGACCACACCCAGCAGGAGCAGGCCGCACACCACCTGTTCGAGCTTCAGCCAGACGGGGAACATCCCCGGCAGCGAGACGATGACGGTGATCGCGACCATCATGACGATCGCGATGATGCGCAGCCGGCGTACGTCTCCGCGCGCCGCCAGGACGTTGCAGACCGCGGCGCTGAGCACGACGATCGTGCCCCGTACCCAGACCGCGTCGTTCACCAGGTTCGCGTGGTGCCGCAGCGCGTAGGCGACGCCGAGGGTGGCCAGGCTCAGGAGCAGGTAGGCGGCGGTGAGCAGCCGCGGGGTTCGTGTCATGGGCTTCAGCCTCGCGACCGGGGGCCGTCAACCGCATCGGCGCACGGGTAGAGCGCGGGTGGAGGCGGAACGTCCAACCCCGGTTGGATGTGGACCGCCGCGGGGAGCGGATTCAATGGACGTCATGAGCACACCGGCGCAGGCCACGCTCGACTCGGCCAGGGCCCAGCGCGACGCCGTCGTGCGCTGGCTGCGGCCCTTGGCCCCGCTGATCATGCTCGTGGTCGTGTGGTCGGCGTGCACCTCCGAGCCGGGGCCGGCGCTGCGCGGGCCGGGGCTGTGGGTGCTGCTCGTCCTGGCCGTGTTCGTCGTCGCCGGCGCCGGCGGGGTGCTGACGCTGCTGCGGCCGCCGCGGGCGCACGTGCCGTTCGTGGTGTTGCTGCTGGCCGCGTCCGCGACGCTGGCGTGGCTGCAGCCGGACGGCGCGGCCGTGGCCGGGATCTTCGTCGGCGTGTCGTTCCTGGCCCCGTTGCTGCGCGGGCACGTCTCGGTCCCGATCACCGTGATCGCGCTGATTCTGCTGGCCGTGGTGATCTCCTCGGCGCGCGACGACTCGATCGTGAGCGCGCTGCTCGATGCGGTGATGGTCGGCGCGTTCTACGGCATGCTCGTCTTCGCCATCCGCCTCGCCGAGGCCAACCAGCAGGCGGAGCAGCTCGTCGAGGAGCTCGAGCGCGGCCGCGTGGCGCAGGCCGAGGCCGCTCGGCTCTCGGAGCGCCAGCACCTGGCCCGGGAGATGCACGACCTGCTCGCGCACTCGCTGTCGGGGCTGATGCTGCAGCTGGAGGGGGCGCGGATGCTGGCCGTGCGCACGCCCGACGACCCCCGGCTCCCGGCGGCGATCGAGCGCGCCCAGCAGCTCGGCCGGGCCGGGCTGGACGAGGCCCGGCGCGCGATCGGCCTGCTGCGCGACGACGACCTGCCGACGCTGTCCGAGCTGACGAAGTCCTTCGCCCACGACCACGGCATTCGCTGCGACTTCACGACCGACGGGGCCGAGCGGGAGCTGGAGTCGCCGGCGCGGCTCGCGGTGTACCGGGTCGCGCAGGAGGCCCTGACCAACGCCGCCCGGCACGCATCCCCCACGCTGGTGACCGTGCGTCTGGAATACCTGCGGGACACCGTGCGGCTGACCGTCGAGGACTTCGGCCCGCTCGCCGCGAACCCGAGCCCGGGCGCCGGCTACGGCCTGACCGGCATGCGCGAACGCGCCGAGCTCCTGGGCGGGACGCTCGACGCGGACCCGACCGGCCAGGGCTTCCGCGTGCGGCTCGAGGTGCCGGCGTGAGCCCGGACCGGGAGAGGACCGGGATGAGCCCGGACCGGGAGAGCGTCGGCGTGAGCCCGGACCGGAAGAGCGCCGGCCTGAGCCCGGACCGGAAGAGCGCCGGCCTGAGCCCGGGCCAGGAGAGCATCCGCGTGGTCGTGGCCGACGACCAGCGCGTGGTGCGGGAGGGGCTCGCGCTCGTGCTCGGGCTGCTGCCGGACGTCGAGGTGGTCGGGGCGGCCGGCGACGGGGCCGAGGCCGTCGACCTCGCGGTGGCGCTGCGGCCCGACATCGTGCTCATGGATCTGCGCATGCCGCGCTGCGACGGCGTCGAGGCGACCCGCCGGCTGCGGGAGCGGGCGCCCGAGGTGCGCGTGGTCGTGCTCACCACCTACTCCGACGACCGCTCGGTGCTGGAGGCGCTGCGGGCGGGCGCGAAGGGGTACCTCACGAAGGAGGCCGGCGGCGAGGAGATTCAGGCCGCCCTGCGCCGCGTGCTCGACGACGGCGCCGCGCTCGACCCGGCCGTGCAGCACCACGTGCTCAACGCGCTCACGCGGGGAGAACCGGCGCCGGCCCAGCCCGCGCCGAGGAACGACGACCTCACGCCGCGGGAGGCCGAGGTGCTGGGGCTCATCGCCGGCGGGCTCACGAACGGGCAGATCGCGGCGCGGCTGTTCATCAGCGAGGGCACGGTGAAGAGCCACGTCAATCACCTGCTCGCCAAGCTGGGGGTCCGCGACCGGGCGCAGGCGGTGGCGTATGCCTTCCGCAACGGCCTGGCGCCCGGCGAATAGATCCCGACGCGACCGGGCGCAGGCGGTGGCGTAGCGTTCCGCAACGGGCTGGCGCCCGGCGAATAGATCCCGACGCGACCGGGCGCAGGCGGTGGCGTAGCGTTCCGCAACGGGCTGGCGCCCGGCGAGTAGGCTCCCAAGCCGTGGGTCAGCTGAAGACGACCGGGTCCGAGTTCGCAACGGGGCTGCGGCTGCTGGGCAAGGGATTCGCGCGCTACGGGCGCAACCCCAAACTGCTCCTGCTGGGCGCCATCCCGGCCGTCATCACGTGCGCGCTGTTCGTCGTGGCGTGGACGTTCCTGATCATCTACATCGACGACCTCGCCGCCGCGGCCACCGGGTTCGCCGACGACTGGTCGGGCTTCTGGCGCGGCGCGATCGAGTTCGGGGCGGGCGCCGCCATCCTCATCGCCGCCGCGCTGCTCTCCGCGCTCACGTTCACCGCACTGACCCTGCTCATCGGCGACCCGTTCTACGAGGTCATCTCCGAGAAGGTGGAGGAGGGGCTCGGCGGGACGCCCGGGGCCGTGGACCTTCCGTGGTACCGCACCCTCTGGCCCAACCTGATCGACTCCATCCGCCTGATCACGCTGGGCGTGGTCTTCGCCGTCCCGCTGTTCCTGATGGGGTTCATCCCGGTCGTCGGCCAGACCGTCGTGCCGGTGCTGAACGCGCTCGTCGGCGGCTGGCTCATCGTCGTCGAGCTCACCGGCATCCCGTTCAACCGGCGGGGGCTGCGCCTGGCCGACCGGCGCAAGGTGTTGCGGGCCAACCGCGCGCTCGCGCTCGGCTTCGGCATCCCGGTCTTCCTGGTGCTGCTGATCCCGATCGTGGCGATCATCGTGATCCCGGCCGCGGTGAGCGGGGCGACGCTGCTGACCCGGCGCACGCTCGGGCTGAACATCGACGACCAGGCTCGGCCGCCGGCGGGGCCGCCGCCGCTCAGGCCAGCAAGCCCCGCAGGAGAGTCGCGTCCCCGCTGACGAGCAGGGTGTCGAACGGCACGCGGCCCCACAGCGCCAGGGCCAGGTCGCTCGCGCTGCCGCTGGCCGTCGCGCGCTCGTGGTGCTCGTCGGAGTCGAGCAGGGTGTCGGTGTCGAGCAGCGCGATGCCGGCGCCGCGCAGCCGGACGTACCAGACCTGATCCGTGTCGGTGGCGTGCAGCGCGATCATGCCGGCCCGGTCGGTGGGCCCGCTGCGGCGCCCGGACGGGATCCAGGTGTCGAGCACCTCGGTGACGTTGTCGCTGGCCAGCCGCGCCTCGATCGGCTCGGCGAGGCCGCCGGCCATCTGCGCGTCCCAGCGGTGGATCGTCGTCTCGTGGGCCATGCGCCGGTGCCAGAACGCGGCCTTCTTCGCCTGGGGCGCGAAGTTCCAGGCCGGCGTGTCCGGGTCGACGGCGTCGAGGGTCGCTACGAGCTCGGTGAACGCGTCGGTCCAGGCCGTCGCCGCGTCCACGCCCTCGGGCAGCGGGTCGGTCGAGCGGGGCTCCGGCTTGTCGAGGTTCCCGCGGGCGATGTGTCCGGTGACGTACGAGTACACCTGGCGCACATGCCACGCGAGATCCCCCAGGCTCCAGCCCGGACAGCTCGGCACCGGGGCGTCGAGGGGCGTGCCGTTGCTCAGGGCGGTGCGGAAGGCGTCGCCCTCGGTGCGCAGCGCGGCCTGCCAGATGTCCTTGGTGAGCTGAGGCTTGCTCATAGCCAACAAGATTAGGGCAACGCTTACGCTGGTGCCGTGTCCGAACCCCGCACGCTCGCCGCGTTCACGACCCTGCGCCTCGGCGGCCCGGCCGGCCGCCTGATCGAGGCGACGACCGAGGAGGAGACGCTCGCCGCCCTGCGCTCGGAGGGCGAGCAGCTCATCCTGGCCGGCGGCAGCAACGTGGTGGTGGCCGACGAGGGCTTTCCCGGCACCGTGGTGCTGCTGCGCCAGCGGGGCCTGACGAGCGAGGCCGGCGGCGACGGGATCACCCTGACGGTCGCCGCGGGTCACCCGTGGGACGACGTGGTCGCCACGGCCGTGTCCAGCGGCTGGTCCGGCATCGAGTCGCTGTCGGGCATCCCGGGCTCGGCGGGCGCGACGCCGATCCAGAACGTCGGGGCGTACGGGCAGGAGGTCGCCGAGACCATCACCGCGGTGCGCGCCTACGACCGCGAGCGCGACGACGTCGTGACGATCCCGGCCGCCGAGTGCGGTTTCGCGTACCGCACGAGCATCTTCAAGCACAACGCCCGCTATGTGGTGCTGTCGGTGACGTTCCGCCTCAAGGTCTCCGGCGCCTCGACGCCGATCGCGTACGCCGAGCTGGCCCGCACCCTCGGGGTCGAGCCGGGCGCGACGGCCCCCCTGGAGGAGGTCCGCTCCGCGGTGCTGAAGCTGCGCGCGGGCAAGGGCATGGTGCTCGACCCGGCCGATCCCGACACCTGGTCCGTGGGCTCCTTCTTCACCAACCCGGTCGTCCCGGCCGCCGCGTTCGAGCGGGTCCGCGAGCTCGCGGCCGAGTTCGGCGCCCCGCCGTCGTGGCCGGCCGGCGATGCGGTGAAGCTGAGCGCGGCCTGGCTGATCGAGCGCGCCGGCTTCGCCAAGGGCCACGGTGACCTCTCCAGCGGGGTGGCCCTGTCCGGCAAGCACACGCTCGCCCTGACCAACCGCGGCAGCGGTACGACCTCGGCGCTGCTGGACCTGGCCCGCGAGATCCGCGACGGCGTCGAGTCCCGCTTCGGCGTGACCCTCCACCCGGAGCCGGTGCTGGTGAACTGCGCGCTCTAGGGGGCGACGGCGGAGTACGGCACGGTGACCTCGCCCAGGCGCCAGCGGGCCGGGCGGTCCAGCACCGGCCAGCCCGCGCCCCGCGCCGACTCCACGGCGGCCCGCCAGCGCTGCCGCGGCCCGAACACCGACAGCGGGGCCGCCGCCCGCCAGCCGGTGTCGAGGTCGTGCAGGAGGGCGTGGATGCGCTCGCCGGGGACGTTGTGGTGGATGAGGGCCTTCGGCAGCCGCTCGGCCAGCGTGCCCGGCGTGTCCAGGGTGGCCAGGCGGCTGGCGAGGGTGAGCGTGCGCGGGCCGGCGGGGGAGACCAGCACCCAGGCGGCCAGCCGGCCGAGCTCGTCGCAGGTCCCCTCCACCAGCAGCGCGCCCGTCGCCGTCATCGCCGCCCAGGCGCCGGGCACGTCGGCCTCGTCGTACTGCCGCAGCACGTTGAACGCCCGCACCAGGGTCGGGCGCAGGCCGGCCAGCTCGAAGCCGCCGAGCCGGAAGCGCAGGCCCTCGGTCTCGTAGGGGCGGGCGGCGGCCACGCGGGCCGGGTCGATCTCCAGGCCGGCGACCGGCACGCCGAGGCGGGCGTGCAGCTCGATCGCGGTGATCGGCGAGGCGCCGAAGCCGAGGTCGACCACCAGCGGCTCGTCCGCCCGGCGCAGCACCCCGCCGAGCGTCGCGGCGATCCAGTTGTCGACGCGGCGCAGCCGGTTGGGGTTGGTGGTGCCCCGCGTGATCGACCCGACCGGCTTCACAGCACCCGGTGGACCTTGTGCTGGGCGGCCTGGGCGAGCGGGCGGACCACGAGCCGGTCGATGTTCACGTGGTGCGGCCGGGTCGCGGTCCAGGCGATGCAGTCGGCGATGTCGTCGGCGACGAGCGGCTCGGCGACGCCGGCGTACACCGCGGCCGCCTTCTCCGCGTCGCCCTCGTAGCGCTTGAGGGCGAACTCGTCGGTGCGCACCATGCCGGGGTCGATCTCCACGACCCGGACCGGGCGGCCGCAGAGCTCCAGGCGCAGGGTCTCGGCGACGGCGGTCTGGGCGTGCTTGGCCGCCGCGTACCCGCCGCCGCCCTCGTACACGATCAGCCCCGCGGTCGAGCTCAGCACCACGACGGTGGCCCGGCCCGAGCGCTCCAGCAGCGGCAGCAGCGCCTTGGTGACCCGGACCGTGCCGAGCACGTTGACGTCGAACATCCACTGCCAGTCGGCGAGGTCGGCGTCCTCGACCGTCTCGGCCCCGATCGCCCCGCCGGCGTTGTTGACCAGCAGCTCGACGGTCCCGTCCAGCGCCTCGACGGCGGCGGCGAGTGCCGCGACCGACTCGTCGGAGGTGACGTCGGCCACCACGGCGGTGCCGGAGCGCAGCGATCCGACGAGGTCCTTGAGCCGGTCCTCGCGGCGGGCGACGGCGACGACGTGGAAGCCCTCGGCGTCGAGCCGGCGGGCGGTGGCGGCCCCGATGCCGCTGGAGGCGCCGGTGACGACGGCGATTCGAGTAGACATGTGGCCATCCTGCACGACCGGGCCCAGGATGCAGTGACCAACGCAACGGTGGGTGAACGGCCCTCGGCGAGGGAACATGGACGGTTGGGAAGATGTAACCGGTCGGCAACAGACAGGAGCACGACGTGGCGCGGGTCGATTCGCTGTATGGCCACATCCCGCAGTCCCGCCGTATCCTCCCGAGGCGCGTTGCGACGCTGTCGGTGCACACGTCCCCGCTGGACCAGCCGGGCACCGGTGACGCCGGCGGGATGAACGTCTACATCGTCGAGGTGGCCGAGCGGCTCGCGCGGGCCGGCGTCGAGGTGGAGATCTTCACCCGGGCCACCAACAGCGAGCTGCCGCCGACGGTGGAGATGGCCCCGGGCGTGCTCGTGCGCCACGTCATCGCCGGGCCGTTCGAGGGCCTGGCCAAGGAGGACCTGCCAGCGCAGCTGTGCGCGTTCACCGGTGGCGTGCTGCGGGCCGAGGCGGCCCGGCCGTCGGGCTGGTACGACCTGGTCCACTCCCACTACTGGCTCTCCGGGCAGGTCGGGTGGCTTGCGAAGGACCGGTGGGGCGTCCCGCTGGTGCACACCGCGCACACCCTCGCCAAGGTCAAGAACCAGCTGCTCGCCGACGGCGACAAGCCCGAGCCGATCGCCCGGGTGATCGGCGAGGAGCAGGTGGTGGCGGCGGCCGACGGCCTGGTCGCCAACACCCCGGCCGAGGCCGCGGAGCTCATCGACCTCTACGCCGCCGACCCGCGCAAGGTCAGCGTCGTGCCGCCCGGCGTGGACCTGGACCGGTTCGTGCCCCGGCCGCACCGCAAGCTCGCCGCGCGCGAGCGCTTCGGCCTGCCCGCCGACGCCCGGATCGTCGCCTTCGCCGGGCGCATCCAGCCGCTCAAGGCCCCCGACGTGCTGCTGCGCGCCGCCGCCGAGCTGCGGGCGCGCGACCCCAAGCTGCTCGTGGTCATCTGCGGCGGCCCCAGCGGCTCCGGCCTCGACCGGCCCACCGCGCTCATGGACCTCGCCCGCGACCTGGGCATCGCCGACATCGTGCGGTTCCTGCCGCCCCAGCCGCGCGACGCGCTCGCCGAGCTGTTCCGGGCCGTGGACGTCGTCGCGGTGCCGAGCTTCAACGAGTCGTTCGGGCTGGTCGCGATCGAGGCGCAGGCCTGCGGCACTCCGGTGGTCGCGGCGGCCGTCGGCGGGCTGGTGACCGCGGTGCGCGACGGCGTCTCCGGCGTGCTGGTCGACACGCACAAGCCGGCCGACTGGGCGAGCGTGCTCGGGCCGCTGCTGGCCGAGCCAGCCCGGCGGGCGGCGCTGTCGCTGGGCGCGGTGCGCCACGCGCGCGAGTTCTCCTGGGCCCACACGGCCAGCGGGCTGCTGGCCGCCTACCGCGACGCACTGGCGTTCCACCGGGAGGCGGTGGCGGCATGAGCGCCAGGGCCGAGATCTCGGCGCTGATCGAGCGGGTGGCGGCCGAGCGCGAGATCCCGTGGGAGCGCACGGGCGAGCACGCGTACGTCGTGACCCTGCCCGGCACCCACAAGCAGAAGACGAACTGCAATCTGATCGTCGGCGAACACGCGCTGCGGGTCGAGGCGTTCGTCATGCGCCACCCGGACGAGAACCGCGAGGCGCTGTGGGAGTGGCTGCTGCAGCGCAACGCCCGCATGTACGGCGTGGCCTTCAGCGTCGACTCGGCCGGCGACGTGTACCTCATGGGCCGGCTCCCGCTGCACGCCGTCACCGAGGCGGAGCTCGACCGGCTGCTGGGGGCGGTGCTGACGTACGCCGACGAGAGCTTCGATCCGATGCTGGAGATCGGCTTCGGCTCGGCGATCCGCCGCGAGTGGGAGTGGCGGGTCAAGCGCGGCGAGCCCCTCGACAACCTGCGGGCATTCACCGACTTCGTGAACCGCCCGGCCTGAGCATTGCCACGGCTCCTCCAAGCCGCCGGTCGTTGTGACCAGTGGCCATGCGCTTGAAATCGCGACTGATTTCAATTGTTTCCGGTGTGTGAGCGAGCCGACAGCCCGTTTACTTGGCGGGCCAATAGTGTGCCGCGTACCGTCGTTTACGGATCCGGCGATTCCTGAAGTTGGGGAGCGGCGGGGGTGTTCCGGGCCGAAAGGCCCACTCGCGATGACATGTCCGGGCGGGGCGTGTCGTCGCAACCGGCGGCACAGAGCGGGTGTCGTGGACTGGGGGTGCACGCACCCGCTGCCGCCGGTACGAGTCGAAACTTAAGGCGCGCGTAAAGACGCCGAGGGCTTCAAGCCCGTAATTTCCTCGCATGCGTAGGCGTCTGATGACGGCCGCCATTCTGCTGGCCGCATTCGCCGGGCTCGCCGGGTGTGGATCCCAGGCCGCCAATGGGGGAGTTCCCGGTTCGGCCGACGCCTCCGTGGCGCCGAGTGCCGTCGATGGAAGTTTCGCCGCGGACGGCAGCGGGGGACTCGCGGCCCGCGCCGCGACCAGTGCCCCCGCCAAGACGACCACGACTGCGGCCCCCGCGGGCGGGGGTGGCAAGGCGCCGGCGCAGACCTTCGCCACCACCAGCAGCCAGTTCACGTTCACGCGGGCCGGACGGACGCTGCGGACCGTGGTCTGGTACCCGAAGACGGCCGGTCGCTACCCCCTGGTGCTGTGGAGCCATGGGCTGCACGGCTCGCCGGAGGGGTACAGCGGCGTGACCCAGAAGATCGCCGCCGCCGGGTTCGTCGTCGCCGCGCCCGCCTACCCGTTCACCAATGACAAGGCGAACCCGTTCAACCAGAACGACATGGTCAACCAGCCCGCCGACGCCTCCGCGGTCATCACCGAGGTGCTCAAGCTCGACGGCCAGTCCGGCTCGCCGCTCGCGGGGCGCATCGACACCGCCCACGTCGGCGCGGCCGGGCACTCCGCCGGCGGGTACACCACCGCCGGCCTGCTCTCGGGCTCCACCCGCGACAGCCGCCTCAAGGGCGCCGTGGTCGTGTCGGGCGGCTCGATGGGCGGCAAGTTCTCCGGCGCGGCGACCCCGGTGCTGTTCATCCACGGCGACGCGGACGCCACCGTGCCATTCAGCAGCGGAAAATCGCTCTTCGACAACGATCCGTGGCCGAAGGGGCTGCTGACGCTCATCGGCGGCGACCATGGCGCGTCGCTGTGGGGCACGACGCCGGCCGCGAGCGCCGTGAGCAAGTCGATGCTCGACCTCTTCCGGTACAGCCTGTACGGGGACTCGGCGGCCCGCTCGCGGCTGCGCGCCGACGGGACCGCGAGCGGCGCGGCGAAGTACGACGGCACGCTCTGAGGCGAAATGTCGGCCGCTTCGCGGCCGAAGCCGCCGACATTTCGGACTTATACCCTGACCGGAGATATGTCGGGCCTGATGGTTTTTCAACGGGCGCGAGGACGTTCGGCAGGCCTGCGGATGTGCCGGGCGCGGGCGCCGGGCGGGCCGGTTCAGCGGGCGGCCGGCAGCGCGAAGACGTCCAGCAGACCCGTGAGCTCCAGCTGTGCGTAGGCGAGCGGCCGCGGATTGCGCAGGCTCAGCACGCACCCCACCCCGGCCGCCAGCTTCCAGCAGCCGACCAGCGCCCCGATCCCGGCCGAGTCCAGCACCGTCACCGCGTCGAGATCGAGCACGAGCGCCTCCGGGTGGAACGCCGGCAGTACCGCCCGCACCGCCTCGGTCACCTGCTCCCGGGTGGCCAGGTCCAGCTCGCCCGCGAGCCGGATGACGACGGTGTCCGGCGGTGCGGGTTCGAGCCGCGCCGACAAACCCGCCGAGCCGTCCAAGGCGCCTCCCGCCGTCGTGGTGACCAGCGCCACTACCCGGCGACGGGCACCGCAAACTCCTCGTTCGCGGCGAGGTCGCGGGCCACGCGGCGCTCCCGGGCGGGCTGGATGAGCAGGTGGCCGGCCGCGGCGAGCAGGCCCAGGCCGCCGCACACGATCCAGTGCCAGTCGCCGAGGTACTGCAGGCTGACCCCACCGGCCGCGGGCGCGATGAAGCCGGCCGCCGGGAACGTCAGGTAGAACACGCTCTGGTAGCGGCCGCGCAGCGCCTCGGGGGACAGTTCGGCGATGACCGCGGCGTTGGGCGGGGCGGCGATCATCGAGCCGATGGTCCACACGGTCGCGGCGGCCAGGTAGCCGAGCACGCCGTCGGCGAGCGAGACGGCGGCGAAGCCCAGGCCCAGGAAGACGTTCGCGATCGCGAGCGCGGTGCCCTTGCGCCAGCGGTCGATGACCCGCGGCACGAAGAGCTGACCGACGACGATGAGCAGGGCCGAGTACGCCACCACGGAGCCGTACGCCGACGGCCGCAGCCCGTCGCCGGTGATCGCCAGCGGCAGGATCGTCGACGTCTGCGTGCCGACGACCGCCAGCAGCAGGGACAGGGCGACGAAGAGCATGTACGCGCGGTCGGTGAGCGCCGTGTGCAGCCCGCCTGCGGCCCTGGTGGCGACCCGGTGCGCCGGGCGCGTCTCGCGCACCTTCCACAGGATGAGCAGCGCGGTCAGCAGGGTGCCGGCGGCGTCGACGGCGAACAGCAGCGTGAAGCTCACCTCGGCGAGGGCTCCGGCCAGTACCGATGCCACGGCCATGCCCAGGTTGAACGCCCAGAACTGCAGGTTGAACGCGCGGCTGCGGTCGTCGGCCGGAGTCACGTCGACGATGGCGGCCACGAAGGCCGGGCCGGGCATCGCGTGCATCAGGCCGAGCAGGGCCGCCAGCACCGCGATCGCCGGGATCGGGCGGGCCACGGTCAGGCCGGCGAGCACCGCGACCGCGCCGAAGTGCGCCAGCAGCAGGGTCGGGCGGCGGCCCCAGCGGTCGGCGAACACCCCGCCGAGCAGCACGCCCGCGATGCCGCCGATGCCGTAGACGCCCACCACCAGGCCCGCGACGGGGATCGCGAGGTGCCGTGCGGAGGTGAGGTACAGGGACAGGACCAGCGCGACGAATCCGCCGACGCGATTGATCAGCATGCCGGTCCAGAGGTACCAGTAGAGGCTGGGCAGGCCGCCGATCGTGGACCGGTACCAGTTGCGCACGAAAGTCAGCACTCCTTTTGTTAAGACCCCTTACAGTTGGATCTTAGCCAGGTCTTTCTCGACCGGAGCGGCGACCCGGCGCTCGCGGGCGGGGGCGGCCAGCAGGCTCCAGACGGCGGCCGCGAGCGCCGCGCCGAGGCACCCGAGCCACAGCGCCGTGTTGCCGGCCAGATCGCGCACCGCCCCGCCCAGCGTGGGGGCGAGGAACGAGGCCGCCTGCCAGCTCAGGCCGAACACGCCCTGGTAGCGGCCGCGCATCGAGACAGGGGACAGCCCGGCGAGCAGGGCCGCGTTGGACGGCGCCTGCAGCATCTCGCCCGCGGTCCAGACGAGCACCGTCCCGGCGTACAGCAGCGGCGTGTGGGCGAACGCGGTCAGGCCGAATCCGAGCCCGATCACCACCGTGGCGAACGGCATCACGAGCGTGGGCCGGCGCCGGGCGAGCAGCCGGCTCACCGCCATCTGCCCGGCCACGATCATGACCCCGTTGAGCGCGATGACCACGCCGAACGTCTCGCTGGGCAGGCCGTCGTCGATCATCGCCAGCGGCAGCATCGACATGTGCTGGAGCATCACCAGCGCGATGAGCAGGTTGCAGGCCACGAACCCGAGGAACACCCGGTCCCGCAGCACCGTGGCGAGGCGGCCGCGCTCGTGCTCCTCGTGCGGCGCGACGGCCGGCTTCGTCTCCCTGATGCGCCAGGCGACCAGCAGCCCGGCGGCCGCGGTGGTGGCCGCGTCGCCGACGAACAGCGTGAAGTACCCGGCCCGGGCCGCGAACCCGGCGACCACCGCGGACACCGCGAAGCCGAGGTTGATGGCCCAGTAGTAGGTGCTGAACGCGCGCATCCGGTCCTCGCCCGGCACGATGTCGGCGATCATCGCGCCCAGCGGCGGGCGGGCCGACTCGGCCGCGGCGCCGAGCAGCAGGGCGGCCGCCGCGATCTCGGCCGGGCCGCGGGCCAGGCCGAGCGCGATCATGAGCGCCGAGGTGGAGAAGAGCGACAGCAGGGCGGTCGGGCGGCGGCCCCAGCGGTCGGCGAGGTGGCCGCCGGCCGTGACGCCGACCGCGCCGCCGACGCCGTAGAGCCCGATCACCAGACCGGCCGTGGTCGGGCTGAAGCCGCGCTGGGTGGTCAGGTAGATCGTCAGGAAGATGATGACGAAGCCGCCGGCCCGATTGACCAGCGTGGCCGTCCACAACACCCAGAACTGGCTCGGCAGCCGCCGCTTCCCCGTAAGTTCCGCCACGGTCTCGCATCCTTACACCGGGGCCGTGTGATGTCGAAGTGATTCAGTGCGGGACCATGGGGTCATGAGCGGTCCGCAGCGAAGCGGAGGGGCCGCTCATCATCGGCGCAGTCTGTGCTCAGGCGGCCGGAGCGAAGCGGAGGACGAATGAGTGAAGTCGGGACACTGGTGCTCTTGCGGCACGGTGAGAGCGAGTGGAACGCCAAGAACCTGTTCACCGGCTGGGTCGACGTGGACCTCAGCGCCCAGGGGGAGGCCGAGGCCCGCAGGGGCGGCGAGCTGATCCGTGATTCCGGTCTCCTGCCGGATGTGGTGCACACGTCAGTGCTGCGCCGTGCCATCCGCACCAGCGAGATCGCCCTGCACACCGCCGACCGGCACTGGATCCCCGTCCAGCGCAGCTGGCGGCTGAACGAGCGGCACTACGGCGCCCTGCAGGGCAAGAACAAGAAGCAGACGCTGGACGAGTTCGGCGAGGAGCAGTTCATGCTCTGGCGCCGCTCCTACGACACGCCCCCGCCGGCCATCGCCGACGACGACGAGTGGTCGCAGGCGGGCGACGCGCGCTACGCGGCCCTGCCGCCGGAGCTGCAGCCCAAGACCGAGTGCCTCAAGGACGTCGTGGCTCGGATGCTGCCGTACTGGTACGACCAGATCGTCCCCCAGCTGCTGAGCGGCCGGACGGTGCTCGTCGCGGCCCACGGCAACTCGCTGCGCGCGCTCGTGAAGCACCTCGACGGCATCTCCGACGAGGCGATCGCCAAGCTCAACATCCCGACCGGCATCCCGCTGCGCTACGACCTCGACGCGGCGCTGAAGCCGATCACGGCCGGCGGCACCTACCTGGACCCGGAGGCGGCCAAGGAGGCGGCCGCCGCGGTCGCCAACCAGGGTCGCTGATCACGCACGACGCGAAGGGGGCCGGGTCGACGACCCGGCCCCCTTTTTCGTTCGCTGACGTCAGTCCTTGACGGCGTCGCGGGTGTCGAGCGTCTCGCCCGTGACGAGGAACACGACGTGACGGCCGGCGTTGACGGCGTGGTCGGCGTACCGCTCGTAGAACCGCCCGAGCAGCGCCCCGTCGACCGCGGCCTCCGTGCCCTCGGCCCAGCCGGGCGCGAACATGATCCCGAACAGGTCCGTGTGCAGCTTGTCCATGGCGTCGTCGTCGCGCTCGAGCTGGCCGGCGGCGACCACGTCGAGCTTGGAGATGGCCGAGGAGATCTTCCCGGCGATCCGGTCCGCCACCGTGCCCATCTGTTCGAACGTCGCCACCAGGGGCTCCGGCACGGCGCGGGCCGGGTGCCGGCGCAGCGCGGTCTTGGCCACGTGGTCAGCGAGGTCGCCCATGCGCTCGAGGTCGGCCGCGAGGTGCAGCGCGGTCAGCAGCAGCCGCAGGTCGGAGGCGACCGGGGCCTGGCGGGCGCACAGGTCGTAGACCTTGTCCTCGACGAGCCGGTAGAGCGCGTTGACCTCGGCGTCGCGGGCGATGACCTCCTCGGCGTCGGTCTGGTCGGCGTTGAGCAGGGCGTTGGTGGCCCGGCTCATGGCCGAGCGCACCGCGTCGGCCATCCACACCAGCAGCTTGTTGACCTGCAGAAGATCGGCACGGTATTCGTCGCGCATAGTGCTCCCATCGTTGTGACCCTCACCGTATGGCCCGAACCCGGCACACCTGGTGAACAGTGGCCGCCAGCAGGGTGAACACTGGACCACATGAGCCCGATTCGTGCCTTCGTGCGCGCTGGATGCGCTAGATGGTCTCCTACCATCGGATCGTGGATTGGAAGTTCCGGCAGGCGAAGTCCGAGGGTCCGGCGGTGACCGACATCCTCGACGCGCTGCAGGTCGGGGTACTCGTGCTCGATGAGGGCGACCATCCGGTGCTCGCCAACGCGGCGGCACGGGAGATGGGCCTCGTCCGGCAGCGCCAGGGTGGCACCGCCGAGCCGACCGAGGAGGCGCACACCATCGTGCGCACGCTCGCGGGCCAGGTGCGGCGCACCGGCATCACCCGCGTCGTCGAGCTCGACCTGCCCCGGCTGACGCACGGCGAGCCGCTCGGCGTCAACGTGCGGGCCAGCGCGCTCGACGGCGGCCGGGTCGCGATCGAGGCGGCCGACGTCACCGAGGCACACCGGGTCGCCCGGGTGCGCCGGGACTTCGTCGCCAACGTCAGTCACGAGCTCAAGACCCCGGTCGGCGCGTTGCAGTTGCTGGCCGAGGCGCTGCTGGACGCGACCGACAAGGACCCCGCGGCCGCCATCCGCTTCGCCGAGCGGATCAAGCACGAGTCGTCGCGGCTGGGCCGGCTGGTCTCGGAGCTGCTCGAGCTGTCCCGGCTGCAGGGCGCGGAGCCGCTGCCCGAGCCGGAGCCGGTCGACGTCGACAAGATCACCGCCGAGGTGCTCGACCGGGCCAAGACCCCGGCCTCGGCCAAGGAGATCGACCTGCGCTTCACGGGCGTGCGCGGGCTGAAGGTCTACGGCAACGAGAACCAGCTCGTCACGGCCGTGGCCAACCTGGTCGAGAACGCGATTGCGTACTCGCCGGAGCACACCGCGGTCACCGTGGCCACCAGCGAGGACAACGGGTACGTCGAGATCGCCGTCATCGACCAGGGCATCGGCATCGAGCCCCGCGACCTCGACCGCATCTTCGAGCGGTTCTACCGCGCCGATCGGGCGCGCTCGCGGGCCACCGGCGGCACCGGGCTCGGCCTCGCGATCGTCAAGCACATCTCCACCAACCACGGTGGCCGGGTGACGGTGGCGAGCACAGTAGGAGTTGGCTCGACGTTCACGTTGCGGCTGCCTTCGCGTCCGACGGAGGCCGCGTTGACGCTACCGCCGTCAGTTGAGATCGGAGGGGCCCCATGATCGTTACGCAACAGCAACCTTCCACCCGCGGTTCGCAGCGCAGTGCGGCTCCCCGGCAGCTACGAAAGGACAGCACGTTGGCGCGCGTACTCGTGGTCGAGGACGAAGAGTCGATCTCGGACCCGTTGTCGTACATGCTTCGCCGCGAGGGCTTCGAGGTCTCGATCGCGGCGACCGGCACTGAGGCCATGACCGAGTTCGACCGCACCGGCGCGGACATCGTCCTGCTCGACCTCATGCTGCCCGAGATGTCCGGCACCGAGGTGTGCCGGCAGATGCGGCAGAAGTCCAACGTGCCGATCATCATGATCACGGCACGGGACAGCGAGATCGACAAGGTGGTCGGCCTGGAGATCGGGGCCGACGACTACGTCACCAAGCCCTACTCGCCCCGCGAGCTGGTCGCGCGCATCCGCGCGGTGCTGCGCCGCCAGGTCGACACGGTCGGCGAGCTCGCCCCGCCGACGCTCTCGGCCGGCCCGGTGCGCATGGACGTCGACCGGCACGTGGTGACCGTGGCGGGGGATGCCGTACAGCTGCCGCTCAAGGAATTCGAGCTGCTCGAGCTGCTGCTGCGCAACGCCGGCCGGGTGCTCACCCGCGGCCAGCTGATCGACCGCGTCTGGGGTGCGGACTACGTCGGCGACACCAAGACGCTGGACGTGCACGTCAAGCGGCTGCGCTCCAAGATCGAGCCCGAGCCCTCGGCGCCGCGGTACATCGTCACCGTCCGCGGCCTCGGCTACAAGTTCGAGCCGTAGGCCGGCGGGCCGCCCTACCCGGCGTTCGCGACGGATTCGCGGTTGCGCCTGCGCTCCTCCATCTCGCGGCGCAGGACGTAACCGCGGATCGCGCGGCCGATGAGCTCGCTGGTCTCGTACGTGATGATCACGTCGTAGGTGGCGTTCTCGGGATCCCGCCGGACGAACAGGACGGTCCCGCGCAGCGTGATCGACTCGGACTCCAGCGAGACCTTCACGTCGACGCGGTCGTCGCGCTCGAAGCGGTCCTCCAGCAACCGGCACCGCACGCCGCCCTCGGACAGGTCGATGACCCTGCCCTGGTACGTCGAGCCGCCGTGACTCACCTCGACCCACTCGCCCCCGCCGCCGCGTACGTAGTTGCGGCGCGTCTGCAGGCGGATCGAGCCGATGGCCTCCAGGGACCAGCGGGGCGGTTGTTCCCGGCCGAGCTCGACGAGGCGCACGTCCACGGCCTGGCGCCGGTCGCCCGCCACCCAGGCGAGCTCCATGGACGCGCCGACCTTGGGCACGTCCGCCGGTATCACACCGAAGGGCGCGGCCACGGTCAGGCGCTTGCCGCTCATGTCCTCGACGCGGGACTGATAGGCCTCTCCGTCCATCAGCACCACGTCGACCAGGGCGTTGATCGTGGGCAGGCTCGTCACGCCCGGACCTTCGGCTCACCCGGACGAGACTTGAGGAGTCCGGCCTCACGACACGCCCGGCTGCCGTAGCGTTCTGCGTGGTGCGCAGCTTCAACACCGGCCCGGCCGGCTTGCTCATGATGGTCGTCGGCCTGCTGCTGGCGGTCAGTTCCGCCTATACCGCATTCGCCAGGGCCGGCTGGCCGCGGCTGCTGCCGAGCATCCTGATCGGGCTGTCGCTGATGGCGGTGGGCTACTCGCTGGTCGCGCGGGCCCGCCGCTCCCGCTCCCGCTCCGGCTCAGACCGGTCTGATGGGGATGAGCTTTAGGTTCCTGGCTCCGGTGGTCGCCGGGTGCTCGGCGACCATGCCCTGCTCGGCCCGCGCCGCGCAGAGCTCCGCGAGCCGCGCATACGCCGATTTGCCGATCAGCGCCGTCAGCTCCGGTTCGTACTCCTGGTAGAGCCGCTTCGCCCCCACGTGCGCCTCCGGGGAGGAGGTGCACCACCAGTGCAGGTCGTGGCCGCCCTCGCCCCAGCCGCGGCGGTCGAACTCGCCGAGCGTGGAGACGAGCACCTTGGTGCCGTCGGGGCGCTTGCGCCAGTCCTGGTCGCGGCGCACCGGCAGCTGCCAGCAGACGTCCGGCTTGTATTCCAGCGGATGCACGCCGTCGCGCAGCGCCTGGCCGTGCAGGGCGCAGCCGCCCCCGCCCTCGAAGCCCGGGTCGTTCTGGAAGACGCAGCCGCCGCCGGCCCGCGTGGCCGTGCGCAGGGCCTTGTTCTTGCCGTCGATCGTGTCGTTCTCGGTCCACCGCTTGAAGCCGCGGCGATAGTGCTGCCAGTGCTCGGGCGTGAGCTTCTTGACCGCCGCCCGCACCCGCTCCTGGTCGTCGTCGTCGGTGAAGAAGGCGCCGTGCGAGCAGCAGCCCTCCTCGGCGCGCCCCTCGATGATGCCGTGGCAGCCGGTGCCGTAGACGCACGTCCAGTTGGACAGCAGCCAGGTCAGGTCGGCGCGGATGAGGTGGTCGGCGTCGGCCGGGTCCGAGAACTCGAGCCACTCGCGCGGGAAGTCGAGGTCGACCTCGAGGCTGCGCGGGTCCTCGAGGTCCTCGACCTCGACGTGGATGTCCATTCGACGAAGCGTACGCCGTCCTCCGCGCGCGGCCGAAACCCCACGCGGATACGGTTCGACCATGCGACTCGGTGTGCTCGACGTGGGTTCCAACACGGTCCACCTGCTGGTAGTCGACGCGCACCACGGCGCCCACCCGTGGCCGGCACACTCGCAGAAGGCCGAGCTGCGCCTCGCCGAGCGCATCGGCGGCAACGGCGAGCTGACCAAGGCCGGTGCCGACAGCCTCGTCGCCGCGGTGGCCCAGGCCCGCGACGCCGCCGCCCGGCTGGAGACCGACGACCTGCTCGCCTTCGCCACCTCGGCCGTGCGCGACGCGAAGAACTCGGCCCGCGTGCTCAAGCGCGTGCGCGAGGAGACCGGCGTCGACCTGCAGGTGCTCTCCGGCGAGGCCGAGGCCATCATGACCTTCCTGGCCGTGCGCCGGTGGTTCGGCTGGTCGGCCGGGCGGCTGCTGGTGATGGACATCGGCGGCGGGTCGCTGGAGCTCGCCGCGGGCATCGACGAGGAGCCGGACGTGGCGCTGTCGGTGCCGCTGGGGGCCGGGCGGCTGAGCCGGGAGCGGCTGCCCGGAGACCCGCCGTCGGCGAGTTCGGTGGACGCCTTGGGCGAGTACGCGGAAACCGTCGTCGGCAAGGTCGCGCCGGGACTGCTCGTGAGCGGATGGGACCGCCCGGTCGCCACCTCGAAGACCTTCCGCACCCTGGCCCGCCTGGCCGGGGCGGCCCCGAGCGGCGCCGGCCCGCGGGTGTCGCGCCGCCTCACGCGCACCGGCCTGCACCAGGTGCTGTCCTTCATCCGCCGCATGTCGTCCTCGGCGCTGGCCGAGATCGACGGCGTCAGCCCCGGCCGCGCGCACCAAATCCTCGCCGGCGCCGTGGTGGCCGAGGCCACGATGCGGGTGCTGGGCATCGACGAGGTCGAGATCTGCCCGTGGGCGCTGCGCGAAGGAGTGATTCTTCGCCGGCTGGAAGTGCTGGAGTCGAGTTGATCGACAGGAGACGCTACCCGGATCGGGCTAGCCTGGTGGTGTGAGTCGCCAAGTTCCGGTCCTGTTGTCCACCTCCTCGGTCTTTCCCGAGCCGACCGCGGCCGGCTTCGAGATGGCTGCCCAGCTCGGCTACGACGGCGTCGAGGTCATGGTCTGGTCCGACGCGGTCAGCCAGGACTCGGGCGCGCTGGCGGGGCTCTCGAAGCACTACAACGTGCCGGTGCGCTCCGTGCATGCCCCGTGCCTGATGGTCACCCAGCGGGTCTGGAGCCCCGACCCGTGGGAGCGCCTGCGCCGCGCCGCCGAGCTCGCCGACACGCTAGGCGCCGACACCGTCGTGGTGCACCCGCCGTTCGCGTGGCAGCGCGACTACGCGCGCACGTTCTCCTCAGGCCTGCTGCGCCTCGGGCGGCAGTTCCCCGGCATCCGCTTCGCCGTGGAGAACATGTTCCCGCTGCGCGGGGTGGGCCGCGAGTTCGTGCCCTACGCGCCCGGCTGGGACCCGACGCTGACCGGGTTCGACGCCTACACGCTGGACCTCTCGCACTGCGCCGCCTCGCGCACCGACGTGATGACGCTCGCCGACACGATGGCCGGCAACCTGGCCCACGTCCACCTCGGCGACGGCACGGGGAAGGGGCGCGACGAGCACCTGGTGCCGGGGCGGGGGAGTATGCCGTGCGCGAAGCTGCTGGCCTCGCTCGAGTCGCGGGGCTTCACCGGGTCGGTGGCGGTCGAGGTCGGGACTCGGAAGGCGGGGAGCCGGGCGGAGCGGGAGGCTGATCTGGCCGAGTCGCTGCGGTTCGCTCGCCAGCACCTTGCTACGCCGTCGCCGGTCGCCTGAGCCGCTGCTGCCAGTCGCGTCACCATTGTTCGGCGCGTGCTGTTGCGCCGCTCGCCGCTTGCGCCTGTTGCCCGCGCGCTCGTAAGCGGCGCTCGCCGCTTGGTGGCGCACCCGTTCCCTGCCATGTGCCGTCGTTCGTGGCCGACCGATACGGCGATTTGCGGCGTCACCGATTGCGTCGCTTGCTGGCGCCTACCGTCCGTGGCGGCCGAGCCGAAGCGGCGAGTTGCGCTGCGTGCCGCGCCCAGACGCGCTAGCTGCTCGGAGGCCGTTTGAGCTGCGCAAACGTCGCGCGGCGCCGACGGTGAAGCGCGCGAATCGGATTTATCGCCTGTCAGGGTATAAATCCGATATGTCGCGGCGCGAAGCGCCCGACATATCGCGCAGGAAAGCGAAACAGCCCCGACCGCGGGAGTGGTGCGCGGGCCGGGGCCGTTTCCGAAGTCGGCGTCAGATCCTGCGTACGGACTCGGCCTGGGGGCCCTTGGGACCCTGCTTGATCTCGAACTCGACGCGCTGGTTCTCGTCGAGGCTGCGGTAGCCGTCCGACTGGATGGCAGAGAAGTGGACGAAGACGTCGGCTCCGCCGTCGACGCTGATGAAGCCGAAGCCCTTCTCAGCGTTGAACCACTTCACGGTTCCCTGGGCCATGGTGCTGTTTCTCCTTCGTAGGGCGTTGTGATCCGGTGACGTACCCGGTGTCGGGGGCCGGCCGAGAACAGAGGCCGGAACCGCATCGCCCAAGCCCGCGTGTCCGACTTGTCGGACGCGCGGTAAAGCGAACCACATGACGCAAGATATGCCGAAGTTGCCCGCGCCGGAGGCGTTTCCAGGACTTACGCCGTCACGACCGCCCGATCGGCGTCACCCACCGGGCTCGCCGCGGGCTGCAGCGGGGCCGCCGCGCTCGTCTCGGCGGCGCGCTTGCGGGCGCGATGGGCCGCGACGTGGGAGCGGGTGGCGCAGCGCTCGGAGCAGAAGCGGCGGCAGCAGTTGGACGACGTGTCCAGGTAGACGTTGCCGCAGCGTTCGTCGGCGCAGACGCCGAAGCGGGTGCTGCCGTGCTCGCACAGCCACACGGCCAGGCCCCAGGCCGCGCCGGCCAGGAGCTCCGAGCTCACCGACGAGCCGCGGCCGGTCACGTGCATGTGCCAGTCGTGGGTGTCGTGCCCGGAGATGCGCGGCTGCATCGGGTAGGCCTCGAGCAGCGCGTTGAGCTCGGCCACGGCGGCCACGTCCCGGCCGGAGGAGCCGTGCTCGAACACCTCCCGCAGCCGCTTGCGGGCCCGGCGGAAGGCGACCAGGTCGCGCTCCGTCGCCTCGGCGGTCTGCCAGCTGTCCTCGCCGAAGAGGGCAGCAAGATCTTGCATGCTTTCGAGCGGCGCGTTGACGATGTCGACGGCGGTCCGCGCATACGCGTCGAAGTCCACCCGACCAAGGTAGTCAAGAAATGCCACAGTGGCGACCAGGCGTCACCGGCGACGGCGGATCTGTTTACGCTCGGCACATGCTCAGATCGGTCATCCTCGCCGCCAGCCGCTCCACGAGGGTCGAGCGGCTCGTTGAAACCGCCCCGGTCAGCCGCAGCATCGTGCGCCGCTTCATCGCCGGGGAGCACGCGGACGACGCGCTACAGCGCACCCGCGAACTCGTCGCGGACGGACTCTCCGGCACCCTCGACTACCTCGGGGAGGACACCACCAACCCGCACCAGGCCGAGGCGACCCGGGACGCATACCTCAAGCTCCTCGACGCGCTGCACGCCGCCGAGCTGACCCCGGCGGCCGAGGTCAGCCTCAAGCTCTCCGCGCTGGGCCAGGTCTTCGACGAGAAGGTCGCCTACGAGCACGCCCGCGCGATCTGCGCCAAGGCCAGCGAGTCCGGCACCACGGTGACGCTGGACGCCGAGGACCACACGACGACCGACTCGACGCTGGAGGTGCTCGCCCGGCTGCGCGGGGAGTTCCCGACCACCGGGGCGGTCCTGCAGGCGTACCTGCGCCGCACCGAGGCCGACTGCCGGGAGCTCGCCGTCGCGGGCTCGCGGGTCCGGCTGTGCAAGGGCGCCTACAAGGAGCCGGAGTCGGTGGCGTACCAGACCCGCCTCGACGTGGACAAGTCCTACGTGCGCTGCCTCAACGTGCTCATGGCCGGCGGTGGGTACCCGATGCTCGCCACCCACGACCCGCGGCTGATCGGCATCGGCGAGGACCGGGCGAAGTGGTACGAGCGCACCCCGGACGAGTTCGAGTTCCAGATGCTCTACGGCGTGCGCCCCGAGGAGCAGCTGCGCCTCGCCCAGCTGGGCTACACCGTGCGGGTCTACCTGCCGTACGGCACGCAGTGGTACGCGTACATGATGCGCCGCCTCGCCGAACGCCCCGCCAACGTCGGATTCCTGGCCAGGGCGCTGCGGTCGCGGGTCTGACAACGCCGCGGGCGGGCCCTGGGAAACGGGCTCTTCGTCACATCCAGGCGCTTCTCGTCCGTATGGGCGACGCGACGCCTTGACCGTCTCACGTACGGTCCGGCAGTGATGGTTGGGGATGAACGGAGGTACGCGGACGTCGACGACGTCACCGCGACCCGCCCCGCCATTCCCCACCAGCGCGGCGAAGCCCGCCATGAAGCCCGCCATCACGTCCCCGGCGAGCCCGCCCCGCCCCGCGGCGGCACCGTCTTCCGGCTGGCCCTGCTCGCCTCGCTCGCGGTGCTGCTGGGCGCCCCCGCGGGCGCGATCGCCTACGCCACGGCCCGGCACGAGCACTCGGCGATCGTGTCCGGCCAGGACCTGGCCGGGGACGAGAGCGTCCAGAGCGGCGGGCGCGCCGGGGCCAAGGCCGGGCAGCCGGGCACTCCGGACGCGACCGCGAACGCGCTCACCCCGAACGCGCTGCCCAACACCCTCGACGGCCGGATTCGCAAGGCCCTGCGCGACCAGGCGGCCGCGCTGCTCGGCGGCGACGAGGACGGCTTCCTGCGCCCCGTCGACCCGTCCGCGGACGGGCTGCGCGAGGACCTCGCCCGCCGGTTCGGCTCGCTGCGCCAGCTGCAGGTGAAGCTCTGGCAGCCGCGGGCCGACGGCGCGGCGAAGACCGGGCCCGGCGGCACCGCGACCGTGACGGTGCGGGTGAAGTACTGCTACGTCGTGACCACCTGCGACCCGATGGAGCTCGCGGCCGACACGCGCTGGAAGGTCACCGGCGAGGGCGTCACGCTGCTGGAGTTCGGCACCTCCACCGAGCTCGGCCCGCGCCCGTGGGAGGTCAGCGAGCTGCGCACCGCGGTCGGGAACCGGGTGGTGATGGCGACGACCGCGCGGTACGCGTCGCGGCTGCCCGCCATGCTCGCCGCGGCCGAGCAGGCGGCCGAGCTCACCGACACGTTCGCGCGCTGGGGGCCGCCGCCCGCGCGGTACGTCGTCTACCTGGCCGGGCCCGACGAGTGGGCGAGCTGGTACGGCATGCGGCCGGAGGCGTGGGTGATCGGGTTCGCGCTGCCGCTCACCTCGAGCGCGACCGAGATCGTGCTCAACGCGAACCGGGTCGACACCAAGCAGACCCTCGACGTGCTGCGCCACGAGTTCACGCACGTCGTGACGCTGTCCGGGGTCGAGAAGGCCTACGAGCACACCTGGTGGCTGGTCGAGGGCATCGCGGAGTACGTGCGCGTCAAGGGCAGCGGCAAGCCCTTCGACCAGATGGGCGACGTGCGCGCCTACCTGCGCGGCGGGCGCTGGAAGAGCGAGATCGCCCTGGACGACCCGCCCGCCGACGCGAGCACCGCGGACGTCAGCGGCCGCTACGGCGTGGCGTACCTCTCGCTGCAGCACCTGGCCGACCGCTACGGCGAGGACAAGCTGCTCGAGTTCTTCGACTACGCCGCCCGCCAGGGGATCTCGCTCGACGACTCGGCCCGCAAGGCGTTCGGGACGAGCTGGAACGACGTGGCGGACGACTGCGCCCACTACGTGCGGGCACGCGCGTAGTGCAGTGACGTATCTACACTGACGAGCGTGTATCGCGTCCCCTCGCGAACGATCGCCGTCGCCGTGCTGATCCTGGTGTCGCTCACCGGCGCGTCGTGCTCGGGCAACGACTCCGGCATCGGCCTGGGCAGCGCCGGGCGCGGCGACGTGGCCGAGGTCGTCGACGCCCCCGCCACCATCACCGCCCGGGCCGCCGCCACGCTCACCGCGGCCGCCGACGGCACCCTGATCTCGCTGAGCGTCAAGCCCGGCGACACCGTCACGGCCGGCCAGGTGCTCGCGGTCGTCGACTCGCCCGGGGCCCGGCGGCGGCTCGAGGAGGCGGGCGCGGCCCTCGACGCGCTCAAGAACGCCGGAGGCGGCGGCGCCGGGGTCAAGAACCTCTCCGCCCAGCAGCGCAGGACCGACGACGCCGCGGCCAAGGCGTTCTCGGACGCGCGCGCCGCGGCCGCGCAGATCGCCGACGTGGCCGTGCGGACCACGCTGACCACCCAGATCGACCTCGCCGAGCGGACCTACCAGGAGGCGGCCGCGTCCGCGCGGGCCGTGATCCAGAGCGTGCAGCGCGGCCTGGCCAGCGTCTCGCAGGCGATGGCGGCGCTCACCCAGGCCCAGCGCGCCCAGGCCCAGTCCGCGTTCGACCTGGCCCAGACCACCGTCGACCAGCTCACCCTGCGGGCGCCGGTCGCCGGGGTGGTGCAGTTCGGCGGCACCTCGGCGGCGAGCGCGTCCTCGATCACCGACCTGCTCGGCGCGGCCACCGGCGGGCAGGCGCCGGTCTCGGTGCCGACGGGCGGGGCCGGTGCCGGCGGCGCCGGGCCGGGCGTGGACCCCGCGGTGCCGGTCGGCGGCCGGGTGAGCGCGGGCACGGCGATCCTGACCGTGGTCGACGTGTCGGAGCTGGGGCTGATGGCCGAGGTCGACGAGACCGACGTGCTGCTCGTCCAGCCCGGCGTCACGGCGAAGGTCGAGCTCGACGCCGCCCCGGGCGCGACCTACGACGCCACGGTGACCTCGGCCGACGTGCTGCCGAGCACCTCGGCGCGGGGCGGGGTGGCGTACCGCTCACGGCTGCGGCTCGGCACCGGGACGTACGACGACGGACGCCCGGCCCCGAGTCCCCGTCCGGGCATGAACGCGGTCGCGCACCTGCAGGTCCGCTCAATCCACGACGCGGTGACCGTCCCGGCCGCGGCGGTGTTCAACGTCGGCGGCAAGGACGTCGTGTGGCTGGTGCGGGGCGGCCGGGCGGTGCAGCAGCCGGTGAGCGTCGGCGTGTCCGGCCAGGACCGCATCCAGGTACTCAGCGGTGTCAGCGACGGCGACCAGATCGTGGTGCGCGGCACCGACAAGGTCAAGCAGGGCATGGAACTGCCGCGATGACCGCGGCCCTGGTCGCGGAGCGGGTCACGCGGGACTACGCGCTGGACGGGGTCACCGTCGCGGCGCTGCGGGGCGTGAGCTTCACGATCGACGCCGGCGACTACGTGGCGATCATCGGGCCGTCGGGCTCGGGCAAGTCGACGCTCATGCACCTGCTCGGCGGGCTGGACCGGCCCACCTCCGGGCGGCTGCTGCTCGGCGGCCGGGAGGTGGCCGGCCTCGACCCCCGGGAGCTGGCCCGGCTGCGCAACGAGACCATCGGCTTCGTCTTCCAGTCGTTCCACCTGCTGGCCCGCACGAGCGCGGTCGACAACGTGGCGCTTCCCCTGGTGTACCGCGGAATGCGCGCATCGCAGCGGCGCCGGCGGGCGGTCGCGATGCTGGAGCGGGTCGGGCTCGGCCATCGCCTCGACCACCGCCCCAACCAGCTCTCCGGCGGCGAGCAGCAGCGGGTGGCGATCGCCCGGGCTCTCGTCACCGACCCGCAGGTGCTGCTGGCCGACGAGCCGACCGGCAACCTCGACACCAGCAACGGGCAGGCGGTCCTCGCGCTGCTGGAGGCGCTCAACCGCGAGCAGGGGGTGGCACTGGTGATCGTCACGCACGACCGCGAGGTGGCCGCCCGCGCCGACCGCCAGATCGTCATGCGCGACGGCGAGATCGTCGAGACGCTGCCCGCCCCGGAGGCGCCGTGAGGTTCGCGGAGGCCTGGCGGGTCGCGCTCGACGCGTTGCGCGCGAACCGGCTGCGCAGCATGCTCACGATGCTCGGCGTGATCATCGGGGTCGCGGCCGTCGTCGTGCTCGTGGCGATCGGCACCGGCACCAAGCAGGAGATCGAGCAGCAGGTCGAGGGGCTCGGCTCCAACCTGCTCATCGTCGTGCCGGGCCAGGTCAACCTCGGCTCCGCGCCGTCGGTCTCGCGGATGGACCTCTCCGACGTCGACGCGGTGTCGAAGATCGTCGGCGACCGCAACCGGGTGGCGGTGACCGTCGCCTCCGGCGAGACCGTGGCGGCCGGCCACGCGGAGACCTTCGCGAGCGTCAACGGCGTCATCGAGACGACCCCGAACGTGTTCGTGCGCCATCTGGCCCGGGGGACGTACCTGACCCGCTCCGACGTCGACACCCAGCGCCGGGTCGCGGTGCTCGGCTGGAGCGTCGCCCACAAGCTCTTCGGCGACCGGGACGCGGTCGGCCAGCAGCTGACCATCGCGGGCGTGCGGTTCCGGGTGAGCGGCGTGTTCGAGCAGCTCGGGCAGAGTCTCGGGATCGATCGCGACAACGAGGTACACGTGCCGATCACGACGGCCCAGCGACTGCTCGCGACCAACCGGGTCGACGGGATCGCGGTCAACGCGCCCGACCGCGACGAGATCGGGGACCTGTCCGCGCGCATCATCGCCGAGCTCACCCGGCGCCACCCCGGCACCCAGTTCAGCGCCGTGACCCAGGAGCAGATCCTGGGCGTGCTCGGCGACATCCTGGGCGTGCTCACCGGCGTGCTGGCCGCCATCGCCGGCATCTCGCTGCTGGTCGGCGGGGTGGGGGTCTCCAACATCATGCTCGTCTCGGTGCGCGAGCGGACCAAGGAGATCGGGCTGCGCAAGGCCGTCGGCGCCCGTCCGCGCGACATCGGGGTGCAGTTCCTGCTCGAGGCGGTGCTGCTCACCACGCTCGGCGGCGTGATCGGGATGGGGCTCGGCATCGGGGCGGCCCTCGTCGTCGCCGCGCTCTCGCCGGTGCCGGCCGCGATCACCTGGTGGTCGCTCGCGCTGGCCTTCGGCGTCTCCGCCGGGGTCGGGATCATCTTCGGCGTGGTGCCCGCCCAGCGGGCCGGGCGCCTCGACCCGGTCGTCGCGCTGCGCACGGAGTGATCAATTATCGCGGAAAGATTCCGTCGATCCTGGGGCGCAAGTCACAGGCGTACCGTTACCGTACTGGTAACACGCTGATTGAGTAACGCTCGATCCGGGGCTGCCGGGCCGAGCGCTCGGCGAGCACGCTGGTCGGAGGTCGCGATGTCGAGCACGCCACACACCACCGAAGGCCGGTTGGGCGAGGTCAGGTTCCTGACTGTCGCCGAGGTGGCCACCCTGATGCGGGTGTCCAAGATGACCGTCTACCGCCTCGTCCACGCCGGGGACCTGACCGCGGTCCGCGTCGGCCGGTCGTTCCGGGTCCCGGAGCATGCGGTCGACGCCTACCTCCGCGAAGCCTTCCGCGAGACCGCCTGAGCACGCGCACGGCGTCACCTCCGCGGTATGGCGGTGAACGACGTGTGTCGATGCTGCACCCCTGCCGGGCGGCCCCGCCGCTCCGCCGTGCATCGCTCGATGGTGATCTTCGCCGGGGCCGTTTTCCGATCCAGCGGCGATGCGGCTACCCTTGAACGGCTAACCATGTCTTCGGCGTGCCAGCGATGGCACGCGTTCCGCTGTATCGAGGAGATGCTCGTATGGGCTCGGTGGTCAAGAAGCGCCGCAAGCGTATGGCCAAGAAGAAGCACCGTAAGCTGCTGCGCAAGACCCGCGTCCAGCGTCGTCGTCTCGGCAAGTAGCGTCCCCGTTCATCGCCCGGCGGCCGGTCTCGGCTCCGGCCGGGTGATGAGCGTGCGCTTCGCTGTGATCGGAGCCGCGTGACCGCGTCGCCCAGCGTCGTTCTCGTGACCGGGGTGAGCCGGTATCTCGGCGCGCATCTGGCCGCACGGCTCGCCGCCGACCCGCGCATCGAACGCGTTGTCGGTGTCGACGCCACGGTGCCCGCCGGCGACCTCGCCGAGGTGCTGACCGCCGCCGGGTCCAAGATCGACGTACACCAGATCGACCTGCGCACCCCCGGGGTGCTGCGGGCGATGGTCGACGCCCGCGTTGAGGCGGTCGCGCACCTCGCCGTGGCCACCGCGACCGACCAGCACGGCGGTCGCTCGGCCATGAAGGAGCTCAACGTCATCGGCTCCATGCAGCTGCTCGCCGCCTGCCAGCAGGCGCCGCGGCTGCGGAAGCTGATCGTGCGCTCGTCGACGGCCGCCTACGGGGCCTCGTTCCGTGACCCGGCGATCTTCACCGAGGACACCGAGCCGCGCGAGGTGCCCCGCGGCGGGTTCGCCAAGGACGTGCTCGACATCGAGGGCTACGTGCGCGGCTTCCGTCGCCGGCGCCCCGACGTGGCGGCCACGGTGCTGCGCTTCGCGCCGTTCATCGGCTCCGCCGTGGACACGCGGCTGACCCGGTACTTCGACCGGCCCGTCGTGCCCACCGTGCTCGGCCGCGACCCGCGCCTGCAGTTCTTGCACGTCGACGACGCGTTCGAGGTGCTGGTGCGCTCGGTGACGCAGCCGCTCCCGGGCACGTTCAACGTGGCCGGGGCGGGCACGCTGACGCTCTCGCAGGCGGTGCGCCGCGCGGGCCGCGTCACCATGCCGGTGCTCGAGCCGGGCCTGAACGCGCTGGCCGGCCTCGGGCGCGCCGGGGTGTCCCTGGACCAGCTCGACCTGTTCGTGCACGGCCGCGTCGTCGACACCACGAAGCTGATCCGCGCGTTCGGCTTCACCCCGCGGACGACCGCGGAGGCGTTCGACGAGTTCGTCCGCAGCCGCAGGGCCAACGAGCTGCTGCCCGCGGATACGATGCGCTCGGTCGAGCAGGCGTTGCTCGACGGCTTTCGCAGGACACGTGCGGCGCGGGCCGCGTTGGAGCGTGGCGAATGACTGACCCGGATCTCCCGGACGCCTGGGACGATCGGGTCGCCGGCGCGCTGGCGTTCCTTCGTGAGCGGCTGACCGGCGAATACGAGATCGACGGCTTCGGCTTCGACCGGCACCTCACCGACGGTGTCTTCCTGCCGCTGCTGCGCCCGATCTACAACCAGTGGTTCCGCACCGAGGTCGCCGGGTCCGAGCACCTGCCCAAGGAGGGCGCGGCGCTCGTCGTGGCCAACCACTCCGGCACGCTCGCGCTCGACGCCCTGATGCTCTCGGTCGCCGTCCACGACGAGACCGCGGCCGAACGGCACCTGCGGCTGCTCGGCGCCGACCTGGTCTTCCGCATGCCGTTCCTGTCCGAGGTGGCCCGCAAGTCCGGCGCCACGCTCGCGTGCAACCCCGACGCCGAGCGCCTGCTCGCCGAGGGCGAGCTCGTGGGCGTGTTCCCGGAGGGCTTCAAGGGCATCGGCAAGCCCTTCGCCGAGCGGTACAAGCTGCAGCGCTTCGGCCGCGGCGGGTTCGTCTCGGCGGCCCTGCGCACCGGCACCCCGATCGTGCCGGTCTCGATCGTCGGGGCCGAGGAGATCTACCCGATGATCGCCAACATCCGCCCGCTGGCCCGGCTCCTGGGCGCGCCGTACTTCCCGGTCACGCCCACGTTCCCGTGGCTGGGCCCGCTCGGGCTCGTGCCGCTGCCGAGCAAGTGGCTGATCGAGTTCGGCGAGCCGATCCCGACCGAGGACTACGTCGACTCGGCCGACGATCCGATGGTCGTGTTCAACCTCGCCGACCAGGTCCGCGAGACGATCCAGCAGACCCTCTACAAGCTGCTGGACCGCCGCCCGGACGCCTTCTCGGCCTGACTCAGGACTTCGCTCGGGACTTCACTCAGGACTCGGCCGGCTGGGCCGCCGCCTGCACGGACCGGGCCGCCGTGCGACGCCGGCGCTTGCGCATCGCGGTGAACGTGGCCACGCCCCCGATCACGACCCCCGTCGCCAGCGCGGCGGGGATGGCGATCTTGGCGGCCTTCCGCCCGGTGCGGAAGTCGCGGATCTCCCAGCCGCGCTTGCGGGCCTCGCGGCGCAGCGCCGGGTCCGGGTTCACCGCGACCGCGTAGCCCACCGTGGAGAGCATCGGGGCGTCGTTGATGGAGTCGCTGTACGCCGCGCAGCGGGTCAGGTCCAGCCGCTCGGCCAGCGCCAGGGTGGTGATCGCCGAGGCCTTCTCGGGCCCGTGCATGAGGTCGCCGACCAGGCGCCCGGTGTAGACGCCGTCCTGGATCTCCGCCACGGTGCCGATCGCGCCGGTCAGGCCCAGGCGCGCGGCGATGATCCGGCCGAGCTCGACGGGCGCGGCGGTGACGAGCCACACCCGCTGCCCGGCGTCGATGTGCAGCTGGGCGAGGGCGAGGGTGCCCGACCAGATGCGGTCGGCCATGAGCTCGTCGAAGATCTCCTCGCAGAGCCGCTCCATCTCCTCGACCTTCCAGCCGGCGATGAAGGCGAGCGCGGCCGACTTGGCGCTGGAGACGGTGCCCGCGTGTTCGGAGGCCAGCAGGCGGAAGCGGGCCTGCTGGTAGGCGAAGCGGGCGAGGTCGCGGCTGGTGAAGTAGTTGCGCTTGGCCAGGCCGCGAGCGAAGTAGTAGATCGACGCGCCCTGCATCATCGTGTTGTCGACGTCGAAGAACGCCGCCGCGCCGGGGTCGGACGGGATCTCCAGGGCGGCCTCGACCTCGGCCGCCGCCCAGCCGGCGGCGGAGACGACGATGCGGCCGCTCGGCCGGCGGCGGCGCAGCGCGTTGGGACGGATCGGCACGTCGAACTCCCTTCGATGGCGACGCCCTAGGCGACGGGGCTGAGCATCCGTCGGACTCTGGACGAGCCAACGGTACAAGCACCAGACAGCAACAGGGCCCGGTGACGTGCACCGGGCCCTGTCATGTCGCGGCCATGTCGCCGCGTTGAATCAATGCAGCAGCCAGTCGAGCAGGCCGCCCTTCTCGGACTTCGTCGGGGCCGGCGTCGGGTCGGAGACCGAGTTCCCGTTGGGCGCGGCCGGGGCCGACTCGGTCGCCGAGGAGTTCGCGGCGCCGGAGGGAGCGGTGGCGGGGGAGTGCCCGCCGGTGCCGTTCCCGCCCGGGTTGCCCTGCACCGGGGCGCCGGGCTGCTGGTTCGAGGTCCCGTTGCCGCCGGTCTTGCTGTTCGGGCGGCACGCGGCGCTGCCCGGCACGGGGCCGAGCGCGTCCGGCGCGGTCACCGCGGCCGAGCCGCACTTGACGAGCGGGCGGAGGGCCTTGGACCGGTGGTCGATCTCGTCGAGCAGGGTGACCGACTTGCTCGCGCGGGTGCGGGCGTCACCGCTCGTCCCGGTCTTGAGCCGCTCGGCCGCCCCGCGCTGGTTGGTCACGAAGCCGTCGATCGCGTCCAGCGCCGCGGTGTCCTTGTGGGTCATCGCGGTGGCGGTCAGGAGCCGGACGCCCTCGAGCGTCTCGCCGTCCATGTCGTCCAGCACCGAGGAGAGCCCCGTCGGGTCCTTGACCGCCTGGGCCTCGTCGAGCCGGGTCCGGGCGAACTCGAGGTACAGCTGACCGCGGCTGATGTCCGAGCCGGCCAGCGCGAGCTGGGCCTTCTCGGTCGACCGCTTGACGGAGTAGAGCGCGTCACCGGGCATCGCGTCGCCGCTCGCGGCCGACATGCCGGAGAGGGCCAGGGTGCCGGCGGCGAGGCCGACGACGATGGCGCCTCGGGTGCGCGTCCGGCGACTGACGGCCGGTCGGCTCCCGGCGGGCCGGCGCAGCGAGCGCAGGCTTACCCGGTGGGTCGGCTCGGGCTCGGGCGCCGTGGCGGTCGCTCCGATGCCCTCGCGTTCGATCGTGGCCATGAGCATGGCCCGTAGACCGTCGCGGAACTCCTGCTGCGCCTCCACCCGGATCGGCATGTCGCCGAGCCGCTGTCCGACCGACACAAGGTCGGTGAGGGAGTCGTCGAGCGTGGTCCTCGTGTGGTGTCGCCGGGCCCCTTTGGCCTCGTCGAGGAGCTGAGCGAGTCGCTCAGCCCGTCGACGATGGAAGACGGAGCCAATCACCTGAGGCACCCCCCTTCGCTGATCGCGTCACTCAGGCGCGGCAGGGCAGCGGGATGGTGGGCCACCGCGTCCGCCGTGCGCCATGCCGACGGTCGCATCTGGACCAACGGTGCAACACGGAGGCTGGTTACGGCGCCTGCGGGGGCACTGTAACCGGAGGTGACAGCCGTCACGGCTGGAATCCGTCAGGGAGCAGCCGGGCGAGCGCGCGTACCGCACGGTACTGCAACGCTTTGATGGCTCCCTCGTTCTTGTTCATGGTCTGCGCGGTCTCGGCGACGGAGAACCCGTGCAGGAACCGCAGCACGATGCACTCCTGCTGCTCGGGGTTGAGCTGCTTGACCGCCTTGAGCAGGTCCACGTTGGTGATGTGGTCGATGACGGCCGCCTCGGGGCTGCCCTCGGGCCCCCGGTCGGGCCGGTCCGCGTCGAGCACGTCGCCGGTGGTGACCTCCAGCCGGTACCGGCCGGACTTGAAGTGGTCGGCGACGAGGTTGCGCGCGATGGTGACCAGCCAGGCACCGAGGTCGCGACCCTGCCACGTGAAGCTGCCGATGCGCTTGAGCGCACGCAGGAACGTGTCGGAGGTCAGGTCCTCGGCGAGCTGGCGGTTGCCGACGCGGAAGTACACGAACCGGAAGACCGTGTCGAAGTAGCGGTCGTAGAGGAGTCCGAATGCCGCACCGTCTCCGGCCTGGGCCCGCTCGATGAGCGCCCAGACCTCCGACGCCGGGTCCCCGCGGTCGGGGCGCGTCGGCTGCGGCGGGACGGGCTCGCGCGGGCCGGTCTCGGTCAGCGTGTCGGTGCCGACGACGTCCTGCGGGATCGGCACGGTGTCCTCGCCCAGCAGCCCGGCCCCGGCGCCGCCGGCGGGCTTGCCGTTCATCCCGGCGTTGGGTCTTGCGTTCGGTGCCGGACCCGAGCGTGCGGGTGCCTCGTTGGTGTGGGGGCGCACGCGCGTGCGTGGAACGCTGCCTCCCTCACCGCGGATCACCGTGGCGAACATGTCGCGCATCGAGTCACGCAGCATCGACAGCCCACCGGCGAGTTCGTGTTCAGCGTTGAACACGTGCTGGTAACCGCTCATGCTTCGTAAGCCCGGACATAGGGCTTATTCGGCGCGATCACGGGCACTTCGGCCTCCTCGGGGTGAGGGGTGTCAACTCGCAACAAATGGGGTGAGTCGACTTCGGTGATAATAGGTCCGGCGTCACCCGCGTGTGGGCGGCTCTTGATGTGAGGGCACATTCTGTTCACGGATCCGTGTGCGATCGGCGCACATGCTGTCCGTCACTTGGCCGCGACGCGCCGTACGACACGCCGCTAAACCGGAAAAATGGTGCGTAAACGGCCTCGCCGCACCCCGGCATCTCACGTCCGTTGCACACGTTCGGGTGGTCTCTTACTCAGTCGGCGTGTCGGCCCTGCTGTGTTTTCCGCTCCCCTCGGTCGTTCCCTGCGGGGAGCCCCGCTCCCGCACACCCACTCCCGCCCGTCGGCCGGCCCGGTCGGCCGGGAGTCGGATGTGCCGGCGCGGCCCCCAGGGGCCGTTGCCGTGAGCACGATGGCATGGAAGAGGGTGATTGGTGACGGGTGATATTCCAGTGCCCGCGCTCTCACCCTCGGCGCCCCCTCGGCGGCGGCCGGGAGACGGCTCGGGCCTCGATGCCGCTTGGGGCGCTGTGGAAGACTCCGTGACCGTGCAGGATGTCTCTCATTCAGCCGCCGGCAACTTCGCCGATGCCGTGCGGCGCGCCGCCTCCGCCGGCGGCGCCCGTCCCGCCCTGCGCTCGCACGATGCCGAGCTGACCTGGGCCGAGCTCGACCGCCAGGTGGACGCCGTCGCCGCCGGCCTCGGGGCCCTGGACCTCGGCGCCGATGAGCGGGGCCGCGCCCGGGTCGCCATCGCCCTGCCCAACGTGCCCGAGTTCGCCGCGGTGTTCTTCGGCGTGCTGCGGGCCGGGCTGGTCGCGGTGCCCGTCAACCCCGCCTACACGGCGCGCGAGCTCACCCACGTGCTGTCCGACTCCGGCGCGGCCGTGCTCGTCGCCACCGGGCCGGTGCTGGAGGCGCTCGGGGACGCGGCGCCGGCGGTGCGGTACCAGCTCGGCAAGGGCCTCACCGGATTACTCAGTGCCCCCGCTGAAGTCACTCAGGTGGAGGCGGTCGGCGGGGGTGAGGACCTGGCCGTACTCCTCTACACCTCCGGCACCGCGGGCGCGCCGAAGGGCGCCATGCTGCCCCACCGGGCCCTGCTCGCCAACCACGAGCAGCTGGCCGGCATCGAGCCCGCCCCGGTGACTCGGGACGACGTCCTGCTGCTCGCCGTGCCCCTCTTCCACGCCTACGGCCTCAACTCCGGCCTCGGCGCCGTCGTCTACCACGGCGCGTGCGGGGTGCTGGTCGAGCGCTTCGACCCGGCCGACTCGCTGGAGGCGATCGAGCGCCACGGCGTGACCGGGGTGGTCGGGGTGCCGCCGATGTACATCGCCTGGTCGCTCATGGGCGAGCGGCTCGCGCGGGCCTGGTCCGGGGTGCGGCTCGCGGTGTGCGGCGCCTCCCCGCTGGACCCGGCGGCCGAGCGGCGCTTCGCGGAGACGACCGGGCGCGCGGTACACCAGGGATATGGGCTCACCGAGGCGGCGCCGGTGCTGACCAGCACCCTGGCGAGCCCGTCGATCAAGCCCGGCTCCATCGGCCGGCCGATCCCCGGCGTGCGGGTGCGGCTCGTCGACTCCGCGGGCGAGGACGTGCTCGACGACGAGGACGGCACCAGCGACCCCGGGGAGATCGTGGCGTGCGGGGCCAACCTCTTCCGCGGCTACTGGCCCGACGGCGAGGGCGGCCCGGGCGCGGACGGCTGGTGGGCGACCGGCGATGTGGCCTACGCCGACGAGGACGGCGACCTGTTCATCGTGGACCGGCTCGGGGAGCTGATCCTCGTCAGCGGCTTCAACGTGTACCCGCACGAGGTCGAGTCCGTCCTGGCCGCGCACGAGTCCGTGGTGGAGGCCGCGGCGCTCGGGGTGCCGCATCCGTACACCGGCCAGACCGTCAAGGCCGTCGTCGTGCGCGTCCCGGACTCCCAGATCACCGCCGAGGAGCTGATCGCGCACTGCGAGCGCAACCTGGCCCGGTTCAAGTGCCCGACCGCGGTCGAGTTCGTCGCCGAGCTGCCGCACTCCGCGACCGGCAAGGTGCGCAAGGGAGTACTGCGATGAGGCTCACCCTCTACACCCGGCTCGGATGCCACCTCTGCGACGACGCGAAGGCCGTCCTGGACCGCATCGGCGAGCCCTATCAAGAGATCAACATCGAGGACTCCGAGGAGCTGGAGGACGAGTACGGATTCCGCATCCCGGTGCTGATGCTGGACGGCAAGGAGCACGGCTACTGGCGCGTGGAGGAGGACCGGCTGCGGCGCGATCTGCGGCTATCCTCACCCGGGTGAAGCACCTGGTATGGGACTGGAACGGGACCCTGCTCGACGATCTCAAGCTCGTGGTCGACGCCACGAACGTCTGCCTGGCCACGGTCGGCGGGCCGGTGATCACCGCCGAGGAGCACCGCCGCGACTTCCGCCGGCCGATCCTGGACTACTACGCGCACGTGCTCGAGCGCCCGGTCGACCAGGTGGAGTTCCAGCTGCTCGACGACGCGTTCCACGATGCCTACCGGCAGCGGATGGGCGAGGTGCGGCTGGCCCCGGACGCGCTGGAGGCCATGGCGAAGTGGCCCGGCAGCCAGTCCCTGCTGTCGATGTTCTTCCATGACGAGCTGCTGGTCGAGGTCGAGCGGCACGGGCTGGGCGCGCGCCTGGTGCGGGTCGACGGCCTGCCCGGGACCGTCGGCGGGCACCGCAAGGCCGCGTTCCTGGAGCGGCACCTCAAGGCGCTGGAGCTCGACCCCGCCAACGTGGTGATGATCGGCGACTCCGTGGACGACGGGGACGCGGCGCGCTCGGTGGGCGCCTCGGCGGTGCTGTACGCCGGCGGCTTCACCGACACCGCGCTGCTGAAGGCGACCGGCCTGCCGGTGGCGTACTCCCTCGTCGAGGCCGTGGCCCTAGCCCTGTAGGTAGGTCTAGCCCTGTAGGTAGGTCAGCACCGCCAGCACCCGGCGGTGCTGCTCGTCGTCCGGCGGCAGGTCGAGCTTGGTGAAGATGTTCTTGACGTGCTTCTCCACCGCGCCGTCGGTCACGACCAGCTTGCGGGCGATGGCGGTGTTGGAGCGGCCCTCGGCCATCAGCCCGAGCACCTCGCGCTCCCGCGGGGTGAGGCTGCGCAGCGGGTCGTCGCGCCGGCGGCGCACCAGCAGCTGGCCGACGACCTCGGGGTCGAGCACGGTCGCGCCGGCCGCGACCCGCCGCATCGCGTCGAGGAACTCGGCGACCTCGGAGACGCGGTCCTTGAGCAGGTACCCGACGGCGCCGGCGCGGTCGGCGAGCAGGTCGTCGGCGTAGGAGACCTCGACGTACTGCGACAGCACGAGGATCGGCGTCTTCGGCACCCGGGCGCGGGCCTCGACCGCGGCGCGCAGCCCCTCGTCGGTGTGCGACGGGGGCATCCGCACGTCCACGATCGCCACGTCGGGCCGGTGCTCGACGACCGCCTCGACCAGGCTGGGGCCGTCCCCGACGGCGGCGAGGACCTCGTGGCCGCTCTCGGTGAGCAGGCGCACCAGGCCCTCGCGCAGCAGAACCGCATCATCCGCAACGACTACTCGCACGCGGGTGATACTAGTGCCGATCTCTCAGGACTTTCGTGCCCGCGGAGCGGGCATGAGGCGTCGCCGGGCTAGGACATGGGCAGGATCGCGACGACTTTGGTGCCGGCGTCGAGCGGGCTCGTCACGGTGAGCTCGCCGCCCGCCGCGCGGACGCGATCGGCCAGGCCGGTCAGCCCGTGCCCCTTGGCGAGGCTGGCGCCGCCCACCCCGTCGTCCTCGACCGTGACCAGCATGCCGTAGGCCGAGCGCTGCAGTGTGACCTTGACCTCGCTGGCGTGGGCGTGCTTGGCCACGTTGGTGAGGGCCTCGGCGACGACGAAGTACGCGGTCGTCTCGATGTTGTCGGCCAGCCGCTCGAGCTCGGGCACCTCCAGGTCGACCGGGACGAGCGAGCGGCCGGCCAGGGCGGTCAGCGCGGCCCGCAGCCCGCGGTCGACGAGGATCGGCGGGGCGATCCCGCGGGACAGGGCGCGCAGCTCCTCGAGGGTCTCGCGGGTCTGCGCGAGGGCCTCGGCGACGGTGGCCCGGGCCGCCGCGGGGTCGTGGTCGAACTGCAGGTCGGCGCGGCCGAGGTCCATGGCCAGGCGGACCAGCCGCTGCTGCGGGCCGTCGTGGATGTCGCGCTCGAGCCGGCGCAGGGCGGTCGCCTCGGCCGAGACGGCGGCGGTGGTCTGGGCGCGCGCCCGGTCGCGGCTGCGCTCGGCCTCGTAGATCCGCTCCCGCAGCTCGTTGACCCCGCTGAGCAGGGCGCGGGCGAAGAGCGCCTCGATCAGGGCGACGCCGCGCACGACGGGCACCAGGGTGAGGGCGAAGACCAGGCCGATCGCGGTGTGGAACAGCAGGCGGGTGCCGGTGCCGTTGCCGAGCCCGAGCAGCTCCGGCAGGTCGTGGTAGCCCGGCCCGCGGGGGATGGACCAGTCCCACAACACCGTGCTCAGCCCGCCCAGCGCGGCGGCCCACCAGGTCACCACGAACGCGAAGGCGAACGTGCTGGGGATGATCCGGAAGACGCCGTGCAGCAGGTCCAGCCACGACTGGCCGTCGGTGAGCGGGACGAACGTGCGGCGCCAGAACCCGGCGCGGGGGCCGGCCTTCTTGTAGTACGGATGGGGCAGCTGCGTGCGCAGCACCGGGCCGGTCCGGGCGCGCTCGAGGGTCGCGAAGCCGCGCGCCTGGAAGATCGTGACGAACAGGATCGGGAAGCCCACCGTGAGGACCATCAGCCCGAGACCGAGCGAGAACCCCGTGACGCACAGCACGATGGTGATGATCGACAGGGGGAAGCCGAGCAGCACGTACTGCGTGTCGATGCCCAGCTGGCGGAGGATGCGGGAGAAGCGGCCCGGGCCGAGTGGGGTGATGGTCGTCGTCATGTCATTGACGCTAGGCATCGCGGCACCCGCCTCCCATCCCGCCGTCCAGCCACTTGATGGTAGGGGCAGCCCCACTGGAAAACGTGTAGTGTCGCTACGTAAGACAACATCACGACCGCGTGTCGGGTGCGCCAAATGCCGGATTTGTGCAAATAATGGCCGGAGCGCCCGCCCGCTGCCGACCGCGTCGGAGAAAGGGGGCACCACGTGCCGCGGGGGCATTTCTCGTGTGCGCGATCCGCACGGGCGGGCGCTGACCTCTACGTGGTGGGCGCCGATTCTTCAAGATCGCGATTTGTGCACGGCTTCACAAGCGCCTACTCTGTTGCAACGACGAATCCCGCTAGCACAGGCGGTAACCGCCATCGTGAGCGGGCTCGTACACCGTCGTCGTCTCGGAGACTCATGAGCCAGCAGCGCACCGGCACAACGGACGGACCGGACTTTCCGGACCTTCCGGAGGCGACCGTCGCCAGGCTTCCGGAGTACCTGCGCGCCCTGCATCACCTCAGTGAGGATGGGCACGACACGGTCTCGTCGGAGGGTCTGGCCGCGGCCGCGGGGGTCAACTCCGCCAAGCTCCGCAAGGACCTGTCCCATCTCGGCCGCACCGGCACCCGGGGCGTCGGCTACGACGTGACCCTGCTCATCGACCAGATCGAGCAGGTGCTCGGGCTCACCCACCGCCGGGCCGTCGCGCTCGTCGGCGTGGGTAATCTCGGTCACGCCCTCGCCGGCTACGCGGGCTTCGGCACCCGGGGCTTCCGCATCGCCGCCCTCTTCGACGCCGACCTCGGCCGCGTCGGCGAGCAGATCAACGGCCTGACCGTCCGGCACATCGACGAGCTGCCCGAGACCGTGCTGCAGGAGCAGATCGCGATCGCCGTGATCGCCACGCCCGCGCACGCCGCGCAGCATGTGGCCGACCGGCTCGTGGCGGCCGGCGTGACCAGCGTGCTGAACTTCGCGCCGTGCGTCTTGAACGTCCCCGAGGGCGTCGACGTGCGTAAGGTCGATCTGGCCATCGAGTTGCAGATCCTGTCCTTCCACGAGCACCGCAAGTCGGCCCTCACGGCGCTGCCGGCGGTGCAGAAGCCGCAGCACAACGGAGCGGAGGTGGCGTCGTGAGCGGTTCGGAGCGAAGCGGAGAGGCCGCTCACCGGGGGGGCACAGTTTCAGGCGCGACGGCACCGGAGCGAAGCGGAGGTGGCGTCGTGAGCGGTTCGGAGCGAAGCGGAGAGGCCGCTCACCGGGGGGCACAGTTTCAGGCGCGACGGCACCGGAGCGAAGCGGAGGTGGCGTCGTGACCGGAGGCGTGAATCTGCTGGTTGTCGGGCTTTCGCACCGGACCGCCGGCGTGCCGCTGCTGGAGCGGGTCACGCTGGGCCCCGGCGACATGCCGGCCGTGCTCGCCGAGCTCGTCGCGCTGCCCTACGTGGACGAGGCCGTGGTCCTGTCCACCTGCAACCGGGTCGAGATCTACGCCGCCGTCACCGCGTTCCACGGCGGCCTCGCCGACATCGGCGGGGTGCTCGCCGCCCGGGCCGGGCTCGCCATGAGCGAGCTGGCCCCCCAGCTGTACGTCCACTACGAGGCCGACGCCGTCCGGCACGCGTTCCGCGTCGCCGCCGGGCTCGACTCGATGGTCGTCGGCGAGGCCCAGATCCTCGGCCAGCTCCGCGACGCCTACGGCACCGCCGCCGAGCGGGGCACGGCCGGACGCCTCCTGCACGAGCTGCTGCAGCAGGCCCTGCGCGTCGGCAAGCGGGTGCACGCCGAGACCGAGATCGACCGGGCCGGGCAGAGCGTGGTCAGCGCCGCGCTCGCCTACGGCCAGGGCGCCACCGCGCCGGTCGAGGGCCGGCCCGCGCTCGTCATCGGCGCCGGGGCCATGGGCGCGCTGTCGCTGGCGACCCTGCGCCGGGCCGGGGCCGCCCCGCTGTATGTGACCAACCGCGGCCACGCCCGGGCCGAGCGCCTCGCCGAGCTGCACGGGGCCGAGGCGGTGCCCTTCGCCGAGCTGCCGTCGCTGCTCGAGCGGGTCGACGTCGTCGTGAGCGCCACCGCGTCGCCGGAGCCGGTGCTCGACGCGCCGCTGCTGGCCGGGGCCGTCGCCGGCACGGACCGGTCCGGGCACGACCTGCTCGTGCTCGACCTGGCCCTGCCGCGGGACGTCGCCCCCGCCGTGCGCGACCTGCCCGGCATCACGCTCGTCGACATCGAGCTGCTGTCCGAGTCGCTGTCCACCACCGCCGACGCGGAGGAGCGGGCCGGCGAGGAGATCGTCGCGGCCGAGGTCGAGGCCTTCCTCACCTGGCTGCGCGGCGCCGACGTGGCCCCGACCGTGGCCGCGCTGCGCGCCCGGGCCGACGAGGTCGTCGAGGCCGAGCTGCGCCGGCTGGCCCAGCGCTGCCCCGAGCTCGGCGACGACGCCCGGGCCGAGGTCTCCCACAGCATCCACCGGATCGTCCAGCGGCTGCTCCACCAGCCGACCGTCCGCGTCCGGCAACTGGCGGCGGCCCCGGGCGGCGAGGCCTATGCTCAGGCGCTGCGCGAGCTGTTCGATCTGCAGATCCCCACCGCCGGCATCGATCCGGCCGAGGCTTCCGAGGTGCACCCGTGACGTTGAGGCTCGGCACCCGGGGCAGCGCGCTCGCGATGGCGCAGTCGACCACCGTGGCGGACGCCGTGCGCGAGCGCACCGGCCGCTCCGTCGACCTGGTCGAGATCGTCACGCCCGGCGACCGCTCCAGCGCACCCGTCCCGCAGCTCGGCGTCGGCGTGTTCGTCTCCGCCCTGCGCGACGCGCTGCTGGCCAAGGAGATCGACTTCGCCGTCCACTCCTACAAGGACCTGCCGACCGCGCCGGCCGAGGGGCTGGTCGTGGCCGCGATCCCGAGCCGCCAGGACCCGCGCGACGCGCTGGTCGCCCGCGGCGGGCTCACGCTCAACGAATTGCCCGACAACGCGCGGATCGGCACCGGGGCGCTGCGCCGGATCGCCCAGATCCACGCGCTGGGGCGGCGGCTGGAGACGGTACCGATGCGGGGAAACGTCGACACCCGTCTGCGCAAGCTCGCCGAGGGCGAGTTCGATGCCATCGTCCTCGCGCACGCCGGGCTCTCCCGGCTCGGCCGCGGCGGCGAGGCCACCGAGGTGCTCGATCCGCTGCTGATGCTGCCCGCCCCCGCGCAGGGCGCACTGGCCGTCGAGTGCCGCGAAGACGATGCCGAGCTGCGCGAGGTCCTCGCCGCGCTCGACGACGAGTACACCCGCGCGGCGGTCACCGCCGAGCGGGCGCTGTTGGCCGAGCTCGAGGCGGGCTGCTCCGCCCCGATCGCGGCACTGGCCGAGGTCGCCGAGGGCGATGAGGGGCCGGAGATTTATCTGCGCGGTGCGGTGTTCAGCCCGGACGGCGGCTTCGCCCTCCGGCTCTCGCGCACCGGAACGCTCGCCGACGCCGCGGAGGTGGGCCGAGCCCTGGCCCGCGACCTGCGCGAAGAAGGCGCCGACAACGCACTGGGAGTGCAGCATGACCCGCACCCGTAAGGGCAGCACCGGCCGGATCGCCTTCGTCGGGGCCGGCCCCGGCGACCCTGGCCTGCTGACGCGCCGCGCCCATGAGGCGCTGGTGACCGCCGACCACGTCGTCCACGACCGTAATGTCCCGGAGCCGCTGCTCGCCGCGATTCGCGCCGAGGCCGACCCGGAGTGCCAGTTCAGCCCGGCCGAGGGCGCCCCCGGCGACGTCGCCAAGGTGCTGCTGTCCGCGGCCCGCTCCGGCCTGCGCGCGATCCACCTCGTCGGCGGCGACCCGCTGGCGCACGAGACGGTGCTCAAGGAGGTGCAGGCCGTCGCCCGCACCGCGGTGCCGTTCGAGGTCGTGCCCGGCATCGGGCAGGCCGCCGGCGTCGCCACCTACGCCGGGGTGCCGCTGCCCGGCGTGCGCGTGACCGCCGACGTCGACGACGTGCAGTCCGTCGACTTCGAGTCCGTCGCCGCCGCCGTGGCCCGCGGCTCCTCCGCCCTCGCCGTCGACGCCGGGGACCTTGCCGCCGTGCGCGACGGGCTCCTCGCCGCCGGGGTCGACCCGGCCACGCCGGTCTCGATCACCGGGGACGGCACGGGCGAGACGCAGTACAGCTCCGCCTCCAGCGTCGACAGCATGGTCGCCGCCGCGCTCGGCTTCGCCGGCCGCGTGGTGCTGTGCCTCGGGGCCGGGGTCGGGCAGCGCGAGAAGCTCGGCTGGTGGGAGAACCGCCCGCTCTACGGCTGGAAGGTCCTGGTCCCGCGGACCAAGGAGCAGGCCGGGGCGATGAGCGAGCGGCTGCGGGCCTACGGCGCCATCCCGTGCGAGGTGCCGACGATCGCCGTCGAGCCGCCGCGCACCCCGGCGCAGATGGAGCGCGCGATCAAGGGCCTGGTCGACGGCCGCTACGCGTGGACCGTCTTCACCTCCGTCAACGCCGTGCGCGCGGTGTGGGAGAAGTTCGCCGAGCACGGCCTCGACGCCCGCCACTTCGGCGGCGTCAAGGTCGCCTGCATCGGCGAGGCCACGGCCGAGGCCGTGCGCGGCTTCGGCATCGTGCCCGAGCTGCTGCCGAGCGGCGAGCAGTCCTCCGAGGGCCTGCTGGCCGAGTTCTCGCCGCACGACGAGGTGCTCGACCCGGTCGGCCGGGTGCTCCTGCCGCGGGCCGACATCGCGACCGAGACGCTCGCCGCCGGGCTCACCGAGCTCGGGTGGGAGGTCGACGACGTGACGGCGTACCGCACCGTGCGCGCCGCCCCGCCGCCGGCCGACATCCGCGACGCGATCAAGTCCGGTGGCTTCGACGCGGTGCTCTTCACCTCGTCGTCCACGGTGCGCAACCTGGTCGGCATCGCCGGCAAGCCGCACGCCCGCACGGTCGTCGCGGTGATCGGGCCGAAGACCGCGGACACCGCGGTCGAGTTCGGTCTGCGCGTCGACGTGCAGCCCGCTCACGCCTCCGTGCCGGACCTGGTGGAGGCGCTGGCGAGCTACGCTGTGGAACTGCGCGAGAAGCTCGCCGCGATGCCCGCCAAACAGCGCCGCGGCTCGAAGGTGCAGGGCCCTACCGCCCTGAGGTTCCGCTAGAGGTCCGCTAGAGGGGATTACTCCCGTGGGTTTTCCTGAGGTCCGGCCGCGCCGGCTGCGTCGCACCCCCGCGATGCGCCGGCTCGTGGCCGAGACGCACGTGCAGCCGTCCAATCTGATCCTGCCGATGTTCGTGAAGGAGGGGCTGACCGAGCCGCGGCCGATCAGCTCCCTGCCCGGCGTCGTGCAGCACTCCCGCGAGTCGCTGCGCAAGGCCGCGGCCGAGGCGGTCGCCGAGGGCGTCGGCGGCCTGATGCTCTTCGGCGTGCCGCAGACGCGTGACGAGACCGGCTCCGGTGGCATCGACCCGGACGGCATCCTCAACGTCGCCATCCGTGACGTGATCGCCGAGGTCGGCGACGCCACCGTGGTCATGGCCGACCTCTGCCTCGACGAGTTCACCTCGCACGGGCACTGCGGCGTGCTGGCCACCGACGGCTCCGTCGACAACGACGCGACGCTGCGGCAGTACGAGCTGATGGCCCTCGCCCAGGCCGAGGCCGGCGCCCACGTGCTCGGCCCGTCCGGGATGATGGACGGCCAGATCGGCGTGGTCCGCAGCGCGCTGGACCGGGCCGGGCACACCGACATCGCCCTGCTCGCCTACGCGGTCAAATACGCCAGCGCCTTCTTCGGCCCGTTCCGCGAGGCCGTGGAGTCCGCGCTCACCGGCGACCGCAAGGCCTACCAGCAGGACCCGGCCAATCTGCGCGAGTCCCTGCGCGAGGTCGCCCTCGACATCGAGGAGGGCGCGGACATGGTCATGGTCAAGCCCGCGCTGCCGTACCTCGACGTGCTCACCCGGGTCGCCGAGATGGTCGACGTGCCCGTGGCCGCCTACCAGGTCTCCGGTGAGTACGCGATGGTCGAGGCCGCGGTCGCCAACGGCTGGCTCGAGCGCGAGCGGGTCATCCTGGAGACGCTCACGTCGATCCGCCGGGCCGGTGCCCAGCTGATCCTGACCTACTGGGCGAGCGACGCCGCCCGCCTCCTGAGCCGCATCTAAGCCTCTTCGGGGCATCCGGTCCGGTCCTCCTGCCGACGACGAACTCGGCGGGGAGGCCGGACCGTCGGCGTTTTCGGGGCACCGGACGCCATCGCCCAAATCGGGCATTTTGGGCGTGTCGCTGCGATTTCCCCACCACTCCGGCGGCAGAATTGTTGTCGCAGCTCATGGCCCTGGTTACGGCCCCGCGCCGGTGAAATCCGGTCTGTGTGAAGTGTCAGGAACGCGACAGTTGCCCGATCGGGCGGGTTAGGCCCTCGTTGCGCTGATCGTGAGATGGCTCGTCACCGGAGGCGCCGGCTACATCGGCGCGCACGTCGTGGCCGCCCTGCAAGGGGCGGGCCTCGAATGCATTGTCGTCGATGACCTGTCCACCGGCCGGGCCACGCGGGTGCCGTTCGGGGTGCCGCTGCTGCGCGCCGACGTGCGCGACGCCTCGGCCGTGCGCGAGGTGTTCCGCCGCCACCGGCCCGACGGGGTGATCCACCTCGCCGCGCGCAAGGACGTCGCCGAGTCGGCCGCGCACCCGCTGCGGTACTACCGCGACAACCTCGACGGCCTGGGCTCGGTCCTCGCGGCCGTGGCCGAGACCGGGACCCGCTCGGTGCTGTTCTCCTCCAGCGCGGCCGTCTACGGCACGCCCCGCCGCTCCCCGGTGCGCGAGCAGGACCCCACCGAGCCCGAGAACGCCTACGGCCGGACCAAGCTCGTCGGCGAATGGATGCTGCGCGACGCCGCGGCGAGCGGTGGATTCCGCTGGGGCGCGCTGCGGTACTTCAACGTCGCCGGCGCCGCCGCCCCCCACCTGCGCGACGAGGGCGGGACGAACCTCGTGCCCCGCCTGCTGCGCGCCGCCGCGCTGGGCATCCCGGCGACCGTCTTCGGCACCGACTACCCGACCGCCGACGGCACCGCCGTGCGCGACTACGTGCACGTGGCCGACATCGCCGACGCGCACGTGCGCGCGGCCCTCGCGCTGCACGAGGACGAGCTGCGCGACGAGGTGCTCAACGTCGGCCGCGGCGAGGGCGCCTCGGTGCTGCAGATGATCGCCGCCGTCGGCCGGGCGCTGGGCCGCCCGCTGCCCTACGACGAGGCCCCGCGCCGCCTCGGCGACCCCGCCGCGGTCGTCGCCAGCCCCGCCCGCATCCGCGCCCGCCTCGGCTGGCGCGCCCGCCACACCCTGCACTCCATCGTCGCCTCATCGATCGCCGAAGTCGTCAAGGCCGCCTGAGAAGGAGCACGAGCACCTTGAAGTCCCGGATCGTCGCCGGATCGCTGGCCCTGCTGGGCCTCGCCGGCATCGCCCTCGCCCAGCCCGCGCTGGCCACCGCCGCCCCCAAACAGCGCATCGACCTGCGCGTGCTCGTGCTCGACGACGACAGCACCGGCATCGACACCCTCCGCGCCCAGCTCGACCGCGAGGGCGTGCCCTACGACACGCTGGACCTGGCCGCACCCGGGCGCCCGCAGCTCACCGCCGCCTACCTCGCCGACACCGTCAGCGGGGTGCGCCGGGCCAAGTTCCAGGGCGTCATCGTGCCGAACGAGAGCTCGGTGACCGGGGCCGAGGCGACCGCGCTGGCCGACTTCGAGCGTGAGTTCAAGGTTCGCCAGATCGACGCGTACACCTTCGCCGGTTCGGGCGTGGGCCTCACCAACACCTGGAGCGGGGTGCTGGACGGCTCCACCATGCAGGTCACCGACGCCGGCAAGGCGGCCGGGTTCGGCTACCTCAAGGGCGCCGTCCCGGTCGACGACCGCGACCCGGCGGTCTCGGAGTCCTTCGGCTACCTCGGTGCCGCCGCCGTTGCGGCCGGCGCGACCTTCACGCCCCTGGTCACCGGGGCGAAGCCCGGCGGCGGGGCCACCGGATCGCTCATGGGCGTCTACGCGCACGACGGCCGCGAGGAGCTCGTGGTGACGCTGGCCGCCAACCGCTTCCAGACCCACGCCATGGAGCTCGGGCACGGCCTGATCACCTGGCTGACCCGCGGCACCCACCTCGGCTACACGCGCAACTACTTCAGCGTCCACGTCGACGACGTCCTGCTGCCGGACGACCGCTGGGACACCGTGCACAACTGCACCGTCGGCGACGACTGCAACCCGCAGCGGGACCCCGCGACCCTCCCGTACAACCAGACCATCCGGATGACCAAGGACGACGTGAACGCGCTGGTCGCGTGGCAGAAGGCGCGCGGGGTCAAGCTCGACGTCGTGTTCAACGGCGGCGGCAGCGTCGAGGCCGGTCCCGGCGACCCGCTCACCGCGGCGGTCGTGGCGAACAAGAGCCAGTTCCGCTTCATCAACCACACCTACGAGCACACCTACCTCGGCTGTGTTCAGGACTTCACGGTGACGCCGTGGAAGTGCACGGGGCAGTGGGTGTCGCAGGCCGACATCTCCGCGCAGATCAAGCAGAACGTGGACTGGGCCAGGTCCAAGGGCATCCCGATCGACGCGAGCGAGCTCGTCACCGGCGAGCACTCCGGCCTCAGGACGCTGCCGCAGATGCCGGCCGACAACCCGAACCTCGCGCCCGCGCTCAACGCCAACGGGATCAGGTACGTCGCCTCGGACGCCTCCCGCGAGCAGACCGCCCGGCCCGTGGGCAACGCCGTCACCGTGCCCCGGTTCCCGATGAACATCTACTACAACGTGGCCACCGTCGCCGAGGAGGTCGACGAGTACAACTGGCTCTACACCAGCGCGGCCGACGGCGGCAGCGGCATCTGCGAGAACAACCCGCAGTCGACCTGCATCAGCCCGCTGGGCGCGAGCGGCTTCACGAAACACATCGTGCCGCTGGAGTCGCGCATCGCCTACGACCACGTGGTCTCCGCGAACCCGGCCCCGCACTACGCCCACCAGAGCAACCTCGCCGAGGACCGGATCCTGTACCCGGTGCTGGACGCCGTCCTCGCCCGGTACCGCAACACCTACACCACCGCGACCCCCGTGGTGAACGTGAAGTTCGCCGAGACCGCGCTGCAGAACCGGCGCCAGGCGGCCTGGACCGCCGCGGTGCAGAGCCGCCAGATCGAGGCGTACCTGCTCGACGGCAAGGTCACCGTCACCAACAAGGGCGCCGCGGTGGACGTGCCGCTGACCATGCCGAGCGGCTCCACGCTCGTCACCGCCTCGCTGCTGGGCCTCGAGGTCGGCGGAGGCGCGTTCGGCGAGGCCTACGGCGGCGAGCGCTCCGCCTGGCGCAGCATCGCCAGCAACGGCCGGCAGCTCCTGAGCCTCCCGAGCTGAGCCGGGTCGCCGTGCGCGTCGTCCTCGTCAACGAAGGCACCTACCCGTACGCCACCGGCGGCGTCACCACCTGGTGCGACCAGCTGGTACGCGGACTGTCCGAAGTGGAGTGGGACCTGGTCGCCATCGTCGGCACCGAGCCCGACCGGCCCGCGATCGCACTGCCCGGCAACGTCCGGTCGCTGCGCCCGGTGCCGGTCTGGGGCCCGGCCCGCCCCGCGCGCGGCCGGGCCGAGCGGGCCGCGGGGCTGCTGTGCCGGGGCATGCTCGGCGACTCGGCGCCCGACCTGGTCCTGTTCGCCGAGGGCCTGCGGGCCCTCGACGAGCTGGCGCTTCCGGTCCGCGCTCCCGGCCGCCTCGACGTGCTGGGCCGCACCCGCTTCGGCCGCCGCGTGGGCCGGCACCCGCTCGCGGGCGCCGGCCTGGCCGACATCCTGCTCGACGCCTGGGCCAAGGCGGCGGCCGACGGCATCCGGCTGCCGCGGCTCACCCTGCGGGAGGCGGACGAGGCGGCGGTGCTGCTGGAGCACGCCCTCCGCCCGCTCGCCGCGCCGCTGCCCGAGGACGCCCAGCTGGTGCACGCCAACGCCAACGGGCTCTCGGCGATGGTCGCCCTCGCCGCGAAGTGGCGCCTCGGGGTGCCCTTCCTGATGACCGAGCACGGGGTGTACCTGCGCGAGCGGTACCTCGCCGCCGGCGCCCAGCCGCCCGGGGTGAAGACGGCGCTGCTGCGCTTCCACCGGGCCCTGGCGCGCCTGGCGTACTGGGAGGCCGACCTGGTCACCCCGGTCAGCGGGTTCAACGCGCGCTGGGCGGTGCGCCACGGCGCCGACCCGGCCAAGCTCGCCGTCATCGGCAACGGCGTCGACCCGGAGCGCTTCCCGCCCCTGCCCGGCGAGCCCGCCGAGCCGGTCATCTCCTGGGTCGGGCGCATCGACCCGCTGAAGGACCTCGAGACGCTCATCCGCGCGCTCGCCATCGTCCGGCAGTCCATCCCCGACGCCCGGCTGCACCTGGCCGGCCCGGTCCCGGACGGCAACGAGTCCTACGCCGCCGACTGCCGCGCGGTCGCCGAGTCCCTCGGGCTCGGCGACGCGGTGACGTGGGCCGGGCCGTGCGCGTCCAGCCGCGAGGCGTTCGCCGCCGGGCAGGTGGCGGCGCTGTCGAGCATCTCGGAGGGGATGCCGTACACGGTGCTGGAGGCGATGATGTGCGGCCGCCCGACGGTGAGCACCGACGTCGGCGGCGTGGCCGAGGCCGTGGGCAACGCGGGCCTCGTGGTGCCGCCGCGGGACCCGGCCGCGTTCGCCGCCGCGTGCGTGGCGTTCCTGTCCTCGGCCGAGTTCCGGGCCACGATCGGCCACAGCGGACGGCAGCGGGCCCTGTCGGAGTACACCCTGGACCGCTGCCTGTCCGCCTACCGAGCCAAGTACCGCTCCCTCGTCCCGGAGCCCGCCGCTCAGCTGGTGCCGGCGTGAGCGGTACGGAGCGAAGCGGAGTGGCCGCGAACCATGAACGCAGCTGGGCCTCGCGGCGGTGCCGGAGCGAAGCGGAGGTGCCGGCGTGAGCGGTACGGAGCGAAGCGGAGTGGCCGCGAACCATGAACGCAGCTGGGCCTCGCGCCGGTGCCGGAGCGAAGCGGAGGTGCCGG